>NZ_JBHWIE010000038.1:0-45308 GCF_042732085.1 Actinosynnema sp. NPDC059797 | reverse complement strand
CTACCGGGCCGGCGTTGTTCACGATCGGGACCCGGCCGGTGCACAACAAACGCTGAACAACCGCACCGGCCGGAATCCCTGGTCAGAGCGTGTAATCGAGCTCGAATCGCCCGGGACCGGACCCGTTCCAGGTGATGCGCCCCGAACCGGTGAGCCCCTCCAGCCCGCCGCCCGCCGAGACGACGGTGACGGTGGCGTCGGCCACGCCGTCGCGGAAACCGCCCGCGTGCTGGAGGACGAACGTGCCCTCGCGGCCGGCCAGCGAGCCGGTGACGACCTCGTAGCCGACCGAGGCGCAGGAGGTGTCGTCCGGGTAGGCCATGAGGAAGCGCAGCTCACCCCTCCCCGCCAGGTCCCCGGTGTAGGTGGTGGTCATGGCGCCGGTCGTCTGCTTCGGACCGGTCACCTCGTCGTAGCGGCGGCCGTCCCAGGTGTGCTCGGTCCAGCCGGTCATCTCGGCCGCGGCGGTGGCGTGCGTGGTCATGCGGACAGCTTGTCGGGTGTACCTGACAGGTCTTGTCAGGTAGAACCGAGCGGTGCGCGCGGGCCGGTTGTTGTCGCTGCTCCTGCTGCTCCAGTCGCGTGGCCGGATGACGGCCCGGGAGCTGGCGGACGAGCTGGAGGTGTCGGTCCGGACCGTCTACCGGGACGTCGAGGCGCTGGGCGCGTCCGGGGTGCCGGTGTACGCCGACCGGGGCCCGGCGGGCGGCTACCGGCTGCTGGACGGGTACCGGACCCGGTTGACCGGCCTGACCACGGAGGAGGCCGACTCGCTCTTCCTGGCCGGGATGCCGGGGCCGGCCGCCGAGCTGGGGCTGGGCGCGGTGGTGGCGGCGGCGCAGCTGAAGGTGCTCGCGGCGCTGCCGCCGGAGCTGCGGTCGCGGGCGGGCCGGGTGCGGGAGAGGTTCCACCTCGACACGCCCGGCTGGTTCCGGGGCGCCGAGGAGGTGCCGCACCTGGCGGCGGTCGCGGACGCGGTGTGGCGGCAGCGGCGGGTGCGGCTCCGGTACCGGCGGTGGAGCGACGTGGAGGTGTCCCGGACCGTCGAGCCGCTGGGGTTGGTGCTCAAGGCGGGCCTCTGGTACCTGGTCGTGCGCTCGGGCGGGGACCTGCGGACCTACCGCGTGTCCCGGGTGCTCGACGCGACGGTGCTGGACGAGGGCTTCGACCGCCCCGGAGGCTTCGACCTGGCCGCTTTCTGGACCGACTGGTCGGAGCGGTTCGAGCGGCGCATGTACCCGATGCGCGTGACGGTCCGCCTGACGCCCGCCGGCCTGTCCCGGGGCCGCGTCCTGCTGGGCCTGGTCGCCTCCCGCGCCCTGGACGGCGTCGAACCGGCAGGCGACTGGACCACCGTCGACATCCCCGTCGAATCCCTGGACCACGCCCTGGTCGACCTGATGCGCCTGGGCCCGGACGCCGAGGTCGTCGCCCCACCCGAACTGCGAGACCGCGTCAAGTCCACCCTGACCGCCATGCAAGCCGTCTACCGGTCCTGAACGTACAACTCACCAGTCCCGAACGTACGACTCACCAGTCCCGAACGTACGACTCGCGATGCCCAAGTGGACGACACGCCGGGTTTTGCGCGTGTCCTCCGGTCCGGTATCGCGTGTCGTCCACTCCGGTCGCGCGAGTCGTACGTTCAGGTCGCGCGAGTCGTACGTTCGGGGTGGGTGAGTTCTGCGGTCAGGTCGAGAGCAGTTGGGACAGGGCGGCGTCGATGCCGCGGCCGTCCTCGACGACCGACAGGGTGCCGTCGGTGGAGCGGGCCAGTTCGGTCAGGGGGCCGCGTTCCGGGTCCGGGCCGATGGCGATGACGCTGATCGCGACGTCCTTGCCGGGCTGCTCGGCCGAGGCCAGGCGGGACTTCAGCTCGTCGAAGGTCAGGCCGCCGTCGTTGGCGCCGTCGGTGAGCACCACGATCCGGTTGCGCTTGCCGTCCTGGAAGTTGGCCAGGGCGTGCTCGTAGAGCGCCAGCACGCTGGTGTAGAGCTGGGTGGCGCTCCGCGGCCGCAGCTCGGCCACCCCGTCCAGCAGCGCCTGACGCTGGGTCGCGACCGGACCCGCGGGGACGACCTGCCGGTACGGCTTGTCACCGTCGACCTGTTGGGAGAACTCCCACAGCCCCAGCGAACCCGACACGGACCGGTTGACCTGCCCGGCCAGCGCCTCCCTCAGCCACTCCACCCGGCTGCGGCCGTCGCCGCCGGGTTCCTCCATCGACTTGGAGGTGTCCACCAGCACGTGCACCACCTGGCCGTCGCCCGCGGTCGCCCACGCGGCCGAGATCTGCTGGGTGGTGTCGGCGTCGGCGGGGGTGAGCTTGTCGGTGATCGCGGCCCACCGCACGCCCGGCGACTCCTTGGGCCGGTCGGTGGTCGAGTCCACCCGCAGGCCCGCCAGCGCCAGGGTCCGCTGCTGCTCGTCCTCCTTGAGGAACTGCCGGAACGCCTGCGCCGCCCGCACCTGCGCCTCGCCGACCCAGTCACCGGCCAGCGGCACGAACGGGAAGTCCGCGACCGGCGTCGGCCCGCCCGCCGCCACCCCGTACAGCGGGTGCAGCGGCGCCGTCCCGCCGTCCTTGCCGGTGTTGTGCCGGTACAGGTCCACCTCGAACACGGGCACCGCGCTGAACCCGGCCTCGTTCACGCCGGTCGCGTCCGCGAGCAGGCTCAGCGCCTCCCACGTCCCGGCGGGCGACCCCTGCGCCCTGGCCGCGGTCAGCTTGCCCATCGTGGTCTTCACCGGGTCGAGCGCGAGCATCTCGGTCGTCACCGGGCCCTTGCCCTCCGGGCTCGCGCCGGCCAGCGCGGACTGCACGGCCATCGCGGTGGCGGCGTTGTTCGCCGGGTCGGGCATGGCGACCTTGAACTGCCCCCACTCGGGCTTGCCGAACCGGCCCCACCCGTCGGGCGCACCGGCCAGGTCGGGCAGGTCGGTCCACCGGAACCCGTCGCCGCCCTGGAGCGCCTGCGCCGGCTCCTGGTGCAGGGCGAGCAGCACGGGGCTCGCCGCGATCGACTCGGGCACCGCGCCCAGCAGCGACGCGTTCTGCGCGCCGAGCCGGTTCGCCCACAGCATCGAGTCGGTGATCCACGCGTGCGGCCGCGCGCCCAGCTTCTCCTCGTCCCAGCCCTGGGTGAGCCCGGCCAGCACGGTCTCGGAGTCGATGGACAGCACCTCGACGCGGATGCAGTGGTCGTAGACGACGGGCCGCTGCCTGCTCCACGCCTCGGCGACCTGCTTGACCGCCTCCGCCACGCTGGGCGTCGCCGACACCCGGAGCGGCGCCTCGCCCTCGTCGCACGCCCCCGCCTCGGCCGCCGCGCGCCGCTCCACGATGCCGCCGACCCAGGTCCAGCCCAGCCAGCCGAGCACGAGCAGGGCGACCAAGCCGACGATCGCGACCGGCCACTTGGCGATGCCGCGCCGCACCTTCGTCCGCAGTGCGCGGTGTCGAGACATCGTCTTCCCTCTCAGCGTCGACCACCACTGGCGAATCCCGACCGGCGTCACGCTAACAGGTGACATTTGGGGATCGGGTGAAGTAACCCGGAGTGACCGGGAGCTATCTGCCGGGAACCGGCTCGCCCGACGGCGCACCCGACGGCTCGTCCGACAGCGCGCCGGTCAACTCGCCGGTCAGCTCGATGAGCCGGGCCCTCAGCGGCGCGGCCTCCTCGGCGAACGCGGCCTGCTCCCGCGCGTACTCCGCCCGGCCCTCGGGCGTCTCGACCCGCACCGGCCGGTAGCCGAGCGCGGACAGGTCGTAGGGGCTCGCCCGCATGTCCAGCTCGCGGATCCGCACCGCCAGCTCGAAGCAGTCGACGACCAGCTCGGACGGCGTCGCCGGGTCCAGCTTGTACGACCACTTGAAAAGGTCCATGTTGGCGTGCAGGCAGCCCGGCTGCTCCAGCTCCACCTGCGTCTCCCGGGTCGGCTGGAGCGCGTTGCGCGGCCGTGCCTCGGGCGTGAAGAACCGGAACGCGTCGAAGTGCCCGCACTGCACGCGCTGCGATTCCACCACCGCGTCGGTGCCCGCCCCGCCCAGCCGCAGCGGCCACGCGTCGTGCCGGACCTGGTCCGGCCGCTGCCGGTAGACCATCGCCCACTCGTGCAAGCCGAAGCAGCCCAGCCGGGGCGCGCGGGACGCGGTCGCGGTGAGCAGCCGGCGGGCGAAGCCGATCGTGTTCGCCCGCTCCCGCGCGAACGCCGCCACGTCCAGCTCCACGCCGTCACCGGTCTCCCGGTAGACCGGCCACCGCAGGTAGGCGCGTGCCGCGTCGCCCTCCAGCACCACGCCGGGACCGGGGTGCCAGCGCTCCAGCCGGGACGGGCGGTGGGAGTAGTAGGAGAACAGGAAGTCCAGCACCGGGTGCTTGAGGCCGGCCGCGCGGCGCTCGTGGTGCGGGCCGGTCCACCTCCGCACGCGGGCCGCGTGCGCGTCCCGGCGCGCGGTCCACTCGGCCTCGGACAGGACTTCCCCCACGCCACCAGGGTACTTGCACCCGGAGCGGCTCCAGGCCGAGGCCCGCGCCGGTTCACCCCACGCTAAATCGTGCCGCCCCCCGGGCGGGCGTTGGTTAGGTGGGGGTCATGTCCAGGGGGTGGGTGCGGCTGCAGGCCGTCGCGGTGTCCGGTTCGGTGGCCGAGGGCCTGATGACGACGCTGTTGCCGTGGGTGGCGACCACGATCACGGACGACCCGCGCGAGGTGTCGCTGGTCAACGTGGTCGGTCAGGCGCCGTGGCTGTTGTTCTCGCTGTTCGCGGGGGTGTTGATCGACCGGGCCCGGCGCAGCGCGGTGCTGGCCACGGCCTACGCGGTGCAGCTGTGCGCGGCGCTCGTGATCGCCGCGGCCGGCGTGCTCGACGCGTTCAGCCTGCCGCTGCTGATGGTCGTGGCGTTCGTGGTGACCTCGGCGCAGGTGCTCGGCGACGGCGCGTCCGGCGCGCTGGTGCCAGAGGTGGTGCCGCCGGACCGGCTGCCCGCGGCGAACACTCGGCTGATGGTGATCGACCGGGGCGTGGTGCAGTTCGGCGTGCCGCCGGTGATGGGCGTGCTGGTCGGGGTCGGCCTCGGCGCGCCCGCGTGGGTGGCGGTGGTGGCCGCGCTGGTCGCGCTCGTGCTGGTCAGGGGCTTGCGGTCGGCGCCGGCAGAGCCGTCGGGCAGGCACCCGCTGCGCGACATCCTCGAGGGGATGCGCTACCTGGTGGGCACGCCCCTGCTGCGGTGGATCACGCTGTCGGTGGCGCTCGGCTCGTTCGGGGCGAACGCGGCGATGACGATGTTCGTGCTGTACGCGCAGGACGTCCTGGGCCTGGGCGCCGTCGGGTACGGCGTGCTGCTGGCCTGCATGGCGGCCGGCTGGATCGCGTCGTCGCCGGTGGTGGGCCCGGTCGTGGGGCGGCTGGGCTACTCGTGGGCGATGCGGTGGTCGCAGGTGGGCATGGTGGTGTCGGTGGGGCTGGTCGCCGTGCTGCCGCCGTGGGCGTGGGCGATCGCGGTCACCGGGTTCGCCCAGTCGGTGATCGTGATGGTGTGGAACGTGTGCTCGCAGTCGAGCAGGCAGCGCTTCACCCCGCCCGCCCTGCTGGGCCGGGTGTTGACCAGCCACCGGGCGCTGGCCTGGGGTTTCACCCCGCTGGGCGCGCTGGCCGGCGGGCTGGTGGCGGCGGAGTTCGGGCTGCGCGCCGTGTGGGTGATGGGCGCGCTGATCCAGGTCGTCGCGCTGGTCGTCACGTGGGCCGGGCTGTCGCCGAAGGCGTTCCACGAGGCCGAGCTGGTGGCGGCGGGCCGTTGAGGAGCAGGTCAGAGCGGGGGCACCAGGCCCGGGAACTTGCGCGCCCCGTTGCAGTGCGGGCACTCCCGGCCGTTGTCGACCGTGCGCGGCGCGCCGCCGATCACCGCCGACGTCGGGTTGGCGATGAAGCCGGCCCCGCCGCACAGGTGGCAGATCGTGCGCGCGTCCGACGTCACCCCGAACAGGTCGTCCTCGTCCTCTTCCTCCTCCTCGTCGAACTCGTCCTCGTCCTCGGAGTCGAAGTCGTCCTCTTCGTCGTCGTCACGCGGGTCCACGCGGGCCACCGTAGTGGGGTGGGACCGGGCGCGCCGGTCCCACCCCGCCCTCGGGCGGCGGTGTGAGCGGAAGTTGACCGGTGTGTGAGGGGGCTTCGGTAAGCAGGAGATCCGGAAGCGGACACTTGGGGGGTACCAGTGAACAAGGTGAACGCAGTGATGCAGCGCAGACAGCCCACCAACCCGGCCGAGAAGCAGATCCTGACCACGCCCGTGGGGCTCGCGTTCCCCCGTGACGTCACCTTCGAGTCGTGGGAGCAGGCGGGCAAGCGGATCTCCCGGATCGCCAGCTCGTCCGCGTGGTACCTCGGCGACTGGCTCGTGTTCGGCCAGGACAAGTACACCGACCGGTACCGGCGGGCGGTCGAGGCCGTCGGCCTCGACTACCAGACGCTGCGCAACTACGCGTGGATCGCGCGCAAGTTCGAGCCGCTCCGCCGCCGCGCCGGCCTGCCGTTCCAGCACCACGCCGAGGTCGCGGCACTGCCGCCGGCCGAGCAGGACCAGTGGCTGGACCGCGCCGAGCGGGAGAGCTGGTCGCGGACCACGCTGCGCCGGGCGCTGCGGGAGCACCGGGACCCGAACTCGAAGTCCTACCGGGCGGTGCTGCCGCGGGTCAGCGCGGCCAGCGAGGCCCTGGACCGGTGGCGGCGGGCCGCCGCGGCCGCCAACGCCGACTTCGAGGCGTGGGTGGTCTCGGCCCTCGACCGGGCCGCCGAGCAGGACCTGGAACTGGTCGGCGTGCCGGCGCTGGAGGGGGTCGAGCGCCCGGCGCGGGAAGCCGGCGAGGACCGCGGGCTGGTCGGCGTGCCCGCGGTGCGCTCGGCGTGACCCGGGGCGGGCTGGTGTAGGCCGGGCGTGCGGGCCGGGCGAGTGAGGGCCAGGTGAGCGCGGGCCGGGCGGATGCGGGCCGGGCGGATGCGGGCTGGCGGGTGCCGGCCGAGCGAATGCGGGCTGGGCGGGTGCGGGTCGGGCGAGCGCCGGCCGGGCGGGCGTGGGCCGAGCGAGTGCCGGCCGCGCGGGCGTGGGTCGGGCGAGCGCCGGCCGGGTGGGCGAGGGTCGGGCGGGCGGGCGCGGGGTGCGTCCGCCCGCCCTCGTCTCACACCTCCCGGCGCACGTGCGTGCCGTCGCGCACAGTGCCCACATACTCCTCGACCAGGTCCTCCAGGGCCACCACGCCGTGCGTCGAGCCGTCCGCGGACACGGCCTGCGCCAGGTGGCTCTGCGTGCGCCGCAGCACCGCCACCGCCTCGTCCAGCCGCGCGTCCACCGGCACCTCCGGCAGGCCGCGCACCCGACCGGCGGGCACCTGCGTCGACGGGTCGGCGTCGGCCATGTCCAGCACGTCCTTCACGTGCAGGTAGCCGACCAGCCGGTCCTCGTCGCGCACCGGGAAGCGGGAGAAGCCGGTGGCCGACACGGCGGCCTCCACCTCGCCCATGGTCGGCCGCGCCGGCACCGACGTGATCCGCTCCAGCGGCACCAGCACGTCGGCCACGGTCCGCTCCGCCGACGACAGCGTCTGCGCCAGCCGCCGGTGCTCCGAGTCCTCCAGCAGGCCCTCCTGGCGCGACTGCTGGATCAGCAGCGCCAGCTCGTCCCGCGTGTACGCCGACTCCAGTTCCTCGCGCGGCGTCACGCCGACCCGCTTGAGCACCGCCGTCGCCACCACGGTGAACCCGCGCAGCAGCGGCGCGACCAGCCGGCAGAACCACAGGTGCGCGGGCACCAGCAGCAGCGCGGTGCGCTCCGGGCCGGCGATGGCCAGGTTCTTCGGCACCATCTCGCCCAGCACCGTGTGCAGCGCCACCACGATGACCAGCGCCAGCGCGAACGCCACGCCGTGCCGCACCGCGTCCGGCACGCCGACGCCGTGGAACGGGGCCTCCAGCATCGCCGCCACGGCCGGTTCGCCCAGCGCGCCCAGGCCCAGCGAGCACAGCGTGATGCCCAGCTGCGCGCCCGCGATCAGCAGCGGCAGCTCGCGACCGGCCTTGATCACCGTCCGGGCCCGGCCGCTGCCCCGCTCGGCCAGCGCCTCCAGCCGGTCCCGGCGGGCGGTGATGATCGCGAACTCCGCGCCGACGAAGAAGGCGTTGCCCGCCACCAGCAACAACACGAACAGCAGGCTCATCGGACCGCCCCCGACGCGTTGGACGTCGCCTCGACCCGCGCCACCCGCAGCTCGGCCACCCGGTGCCGGTCCATCTGCACCACGGTGATCCGCCAGCCGTCCACGCGGATCTCGTCACCGGTCTCCGGTATGCGGCCCAGGCGGGCCATGACCAGGCCCGCGACCGTCTCGTAGTCGCCCTCGGGCATCCGGAACCCGGTCGCCTCGGCCACCTCGTCGTCGCGCAGCAGCCCGGACACCAGCCAGCTGTCCCGGCCCAGCGGGCGCACCGGCGAGGTCTCGCGCCGGTCGTGCTCGTCGCGCACGTCCCCGACGATCTCCTCGACCAGGTCCTCCAGCGTCACCAGGCCGGCCGTGCCGCCGTACTCGTCGACGACCAGCGCCGTCTGGAGGCCGGAGGCGCGCAGCCGGTCCAGCAGCGCGTCGCCCTCCAGCGTCGCTGGCACGGTCTGCACCGGCCTGGTCAGCGCCGACAGCGGCGTGGTCGCCCGCTGCTGCCGCGGCACCCCGAACGCCTGCTTGACGTGCACGATCCCGCGCACCTCGTCCAGGTCGCCCTGGTGGACCGGGAACCGGGAGAACCCCGTCTCCCGCGCCTTGGCGATCAGGTCGAGCACGGTCGCGTCGGCGCGCAGCGACTCCACGCGCACGCGCGGCGTCATCAGCTCGTCGGCGGTGCGGTCGCCGAACCGCAGCGAGCGGTCCAGCAGGGTCGCGGTGCCCTCGTCGATCGTGCCGTGCTCGGCGCTCGACCGGATCAGCGCGCCCAGCTCCTGCGGCGACCGGGCGGAGGCCAGCTCCTCGGCGGGCTCCACGCCCATTCGGCGCACCAGCCAGTTCGCCGCGCCGTTCAGGCCGGTGATCAGCCAGCGGAAGACCGAGGAGAACCGGGCCTGCACACCCGCGACGGCCCGCGCCGTCTCCAGCGGTTTGGCGATGGCCAGGTTCTTCGGCACCAGCTCGCCGAACACCATCGACAGCGACGTGGCCAGGGCCAGGGCGAAGGCCAGCGAGATCGGGCCGGCCGCGGAGTCCGGCACGCCGGCCGCGCCCAGCACGGGCGAGATCAGCTCGGCGATGGCGGGCTCGGCGATGAAACCGGTGACCAGGGTGGTGATGGTGATCGCCAGCTGCGAGCCGGAGAGCTGGAACGACAGCGACCGGTGGGCCTTGTCGACGGCGTGGGCCTTGGCGTCGCCGACGGCGGCCACGTGCGACTCGACGGTGCTGCGCTCCAGCGCGGTCAGGGAGAACTCGGCCGCGACCGCGATGAACGTGCCGATGGTGAGGGCCACCACGGCGACGAGGCCGAGGACGCTGAGCAGGATGGTCATGCGAGGCCCCTGTCACGGGGCGGGCGGGGCTGGCAGCCGGGTATCGGACCCGGCTCGGTACTGCAGCCCGGGGACTGCGCGTCGCGCACGGAAGAGATCACTCCTCGTGAGGGGTGGTCGAACGGTTGACCAGTTTAGAGAGTAGCCGGCGCTCAGCGCAGCCCGGTAGCGCCAGGTGAGGACGTGCTCGACCGCAGCACCACCTCGCCGGCCACCCGCACTGTGCGTGGTTCGCCCGCCTCGTCGTCCAGGACCAGGCGGGCGGCCCGTTCACCCATCTGCTCCAGCGGCAGGCGGACCGTGCTGAGGGCCGGGACCAGGTCGCGCAGGGTGGGGATGTCGTCGAAGCCCGCCACCGAGACGTCCTCGGGCACCTTGAGGCCGCGTTCCCGCAGGGCGGCCATGGCGCCCATCGCCATCACGTCGTTGACGGCGAACACGCAGGTCGCGCCGGTGCGGGCGGCGAGCAGGTCGGTCATCGCGGCGTGACCGCCGTCACGGGTGAAGCCGCACGTGATGACGTTCGCGTCGGGCAGCGCCACGCCCGCGTCGGCGAGGCCGGCCTTGAACCCGGCGACCCGGTCGCGGGCGGCGAGCAGGTCGCGCGGGCCCGCGAGCACGGCGAACCGCCGGTGGCCCAGCTCGGCGAGGCGGCGGGCCAGCGCCCTGGCGCCCGCGCGGTTGGCGGGCACCACCGTGTCCGCGCCCAGCTTCGCCTGGGAGACGCACGCCACGCGGCCGCCCTGGGCGGTGAACGCGGTGATCTCCTCGGACAGCCGTGCCGAGGCGGCCCGGTCGGTGGTGCGGCTGCCCGCGATCACCACGGCGCGGGCCCGGTGCGCGCGCAGCGTGTTGACCAGCTCGACCTCGCGGCGCGGGTCGCGGCCGGTGGTGCCGAGCACCACCACGAACCCGGCTTCCTCGGCGACCCTCGTCACGCCGGCGGCGATGCTGGAGAAGTACGGGTCGGCGATGTCGTGCACCACGAGCCCGACCAGCACGCTGGAGTTGCGGGCGAGCGCCTGCGCGGAGGCGTTGGGCAGGTAGCCCAGCCGACGGGCGGTGCCGACCACCCGTTCGCGCAGCTCCACGCTCACCTGCCGCGTGCTGCCGTTCAACACCCGCGACGCGGTGGCGAGCGACACACCGGCGCTGTTCGCCACCTCTTGCAGCGTGACCTGGCGCGACGCCACCCAGCCTCCCCACACTCCCGACCACCCGAGCCTAAACGATCGCCCACCCACCCCCGCGTGTCATGCACTCACCCCCCGCGTGTCATGCACCCAACCCCCGCGTGTCCTCCACTCGGACACCGCGTGTCCTCCGCTCGAGCATCGCGAGTCGTACGTTCAGGTCGGGCGAGTCGTACGTTCCGGACCCCCGGGTTGCACGTTCGTGACGGGGTGGGCGGCCGAGCGCATGACACGCCGGGTCTGAACGCATGACTCGCGAGGTCGGAGTGCATGACACGCGGGTGCTGAGTGCATGACACGCGGTGTTGGGCGGTGAACTCGCGTGTTCTGGGCGTACGACTCGCGATGTCTGAGTGGAGGACACGCGGTGTTGGAGTGGAGGACACGCGTGGGTGGGGGGTGGGAGGAGGGGTGGTGGGGGTGGGGGTGCGGGGTGTAGGTTGGAAAGCGCTTTCCGGGTGAAGTGGGGTGGGGTGTGGCGGTGCGGGCGGTTGGGGTGGCGTTGAACGGGGTCACCGGTCGGATGGGGTACCGGCAGCACCTGGTGCGGTCGATCCTGGCGATCCGGGAACGGGGTGGGGTCAGGGTCGGTGACGACGTGGTGGTGCCCGAGCCGGTGTTGGTGGGGCGCAACGCGGACAAGCTGAAGGAGATCGCGCAGCGGCACGACCTGCCCCGGTGGACGACCGACCTGGACGCGGTGCTCGGCGACCCGGAGGTCGGCGTCTACTTCGACGCCCAGGTCACGTCCGCGCACGTGGCCGCGCTGACCAGGGCGATCGCGGCGGGCAAGCACGTCTACAGCGAGAAGCCGGTGGCCGCCACCCCGGAGGAGGTCGCGGAGCTGGCGCGGCTGGCCGACGAGGCGGGGGTCCGGCACGGCGTGGTCGCCGACAAGCTCTACCTGCCCGGCATCCGCAAGCTGCGCAGGCTCGTGGACGGCGGTTTCTTCGGGCGCGTGCTGTCGGTGCGCGGCGAGTTCGGCTACTGGGTCTTCGAGGGCGACTGGCAGGCCGCGCAGCGGCCGAGCTGGAACTACCGGGCCGAGGACGGCGGCGGGATCGTCGTCGACATGTTCTGCCACTGGAGCTACCTGCTGGAGGGCCTGTTCGGGCCGGTGGAGGCGGTCACGGCGCGGGCCGTCACGCACATCCCCGAGCGGTGGGACGAGGGCGGCGGGAAGTACGCGGCCACCGCCGACGACGCGGCCTACGCGATCTTCGAGCTGGCCGGCGGCGTGGTCGCGCAGGTCAACTCCTCCTGGGCGGTGCGGGTGCGCCGCGACGAGCTGGTCGAGTTCCAGGTGGACGGCACGCACGGCAGCGCCGTGGCCGGCCTGCGCGGCTGCGTGGTCCAGAGCCGCGCCACCACGCCCAAGCCGGTGTGGGACCCGGACGTGCCCTCGGCCGTCGACTTCCGCTCGCAGTGGCAGGAGGTCCCCGACAACGAGGTGTTCGACAACGGGTTCATGGTGCAGTGGGAGGAGTTCCTCCGCCACGTCGCCGCCGGCGCCCCGTTCGCGCACGACTTCCGCTCCGGCGCGCGCGGGGTGCGGCTGGCGGCGCTGGGCCTGGAGTCCTCCCGCACCGGGCGACGGGTCGAGGTGCCCGCGTGACGACCGTGCGCCTGCCGGGCCCGGACGGCTCGTTCCGGGAGCACGCGCTGCTCGGCGGGCGCGAGTGGCGGACCGGCCCGTTCACCTCGCGGGTCGCGTTCGCCGCCGCGCACGTCGTCGCCGACCCGTTCGGCGGCAACGTCCCCGGCGCGCCCGCCGCGCTGGACTGGGACGCCACCCTCGCCCACCGGGTCCGCCTGTGGGACGGCGGTTTCGGCGTCGCCGAGGCCATGGACACCGCCCAGCGGGGCATGGGCCTGGACTGGGGCACGGCCGCCGAGCTGATCCGGCGCAGCGCCGAGGTGGCCGGCGGCCGGCTGGTGGCGGGGGTCGGCACGGACCACGACACCGAGGACCCGCTGACCGCCTACCGCGAGCAGCTCGAGGTCGTGCTCGACGCGGGCGCGCAGCCGGTGCTGATGTGCAGCCGGGACCTCGCCGCCCGCGCCCGCGGCCCCGAGGACTACCAGGAGGTCTACGCGGCGCTGCTGCGCGACACCGACCGGCCGGTGGTCCTGCACTGGCTGGGCGCGGCGTTCGACCCGCGGCTGGCGGGCTACTGGGGCAGCACCGACGTCCCCACCGCCACCGGCCACTTCCTGGACCTGGTCAAGGCCCACCCGGACCGCGTCGACGGCGTGAAGGTGTCGCTGCTCGACGCGGCGCACGAGGTCGAGCTGCGGCGGGCGCTGCCCGAGGGCGTGCGCTGCTACACCGGGGACGACTTCCACTACCCGGAGCTGATCGCGGGCGACGACCGCGGCCACAGCGACGCCCTGCTCGGCGTCTTCGACGTCATCGCGCCGGCGGCCGGCGAGGCCCTGCGCGCCCTGGACGCCGGTGACGGGGCGCGCTACCACGAGGTCCTCGGACCGACCGTGGCGCTGTCCCGGCACCTGTTCGGCGAGCCGACCTACTACTACAAGACCGGCGTGGTGTTCCTGAACTGGCTGGCCGGCCACCAGGACTCGTTCACCATGGTCGGCGGCCTCCAGTCGGCGCGGGACGTGGTGCACCTCGGCGAGGCGCTGCGGCTGGCGGACCTGGCCGGGCTGCTGCCCGACCCGGACCTGGCGGCGGCGCGCTGGTCACGGCTGCTGGGCGTGCTGACGTGAAGCTCTCGGTGAACCAGGCCACGGTGAAGCGGGCTTCGGTGCCCGAGCTGGTCGACGCCTGCGCGCGGCACGGCGTGCAGGGCGTCGGCCTGTGGCGCGAGCCGGTGGGCGAGCACGGGCTCGCCCGGACGGCCGAGCTGGTGCGGCGGGCCGGGCTGACCGTGTCCTCGCTGTGCCGGGGCGGGTTCTTCACCGGCGCGGACCGGCGCCTCGACGACAACCGGCAGGCGATCGACGAGGCCGCGGCGCTGGGCGCGCGGTGCCTGGTGCTGGTGCCCGGCGGCGTGTCGGGGCGCGACCTGGCGGGCTCCCGGGCCAGGGTCGCGGAGGCGCTGGGGGCGTTGGCGCCCTACGCCGCCGACGCGGGCGTGCGGCTGGCCCTGGAGCCGATGCACCCGGTGTTCTGCGCGGACCGCGGCGTCGTGTCCACGCTGGCCCAGGCCCTGGAGCTGGCCGCGCCGCACGACGGGGTCGGCGTCGTGGTCGACGCCCTGCACGTCTGGTGGGACCCGGCGCTGGCGTCGTCGGTGGCGGCGGCCGGCCCCGACATCCTGTCCTACCAGGTGTGCGACTGGGTCACGCCGCTGCCGGCCGACGTGCTGCTGGGCCGCGGCCTGCCCGGTGACGGGCACATCGACCTGGTCGGCCTGACGTCCCTGGTCGGCGCGGCGGGCTACGCGGGGTTCGTCGAGGTCGAGGTGTTCAACGAGGCGGTGTGGGGGCTGCCCGCGGACCACGTGGTCGCCGAGCTGGTGAAGCGGCACGCCACGGGGTGGGAGCCGGTCGTGGACGGCGGCCACGACCGGCTGCCCGCCACCCCTTAGCGGGGCCGCCCCCCTCCTGGAAGAGGAGGGCGACGGGCCCCGCTGGATACACCGGGAGGTCAGCCGCCGTTGGAGGGGAGGTACCTCGGGGCCCGGTAGGGGCGGCCGGCGTCGTTGCTGATGCGCAGCACCGAGTCGTACAGGCTGCGGCCCAGCTCGGCGCGGGCCCGCAGCGCCGGGTGGGTGGCGCTGTAGTTGTCCGCGTTCACGGCCTGGTCGCCGCGGAACCGGCCCGAGGCGAACAGCGCGAAGGTGATCACCGCCTTGCCGCCCGCGTCGAACACGATGCCCGCCTCGTTGCGGCCGTCCGCGTACCAGCCCGCCTTGGTGGCCACGTTCAGGCGCTCCTGCGACGACAGGTTGAGCCGGACGCCGTCGGTGAACGAGGTCAGCGACCGCAGCACCGACAGCAGGTGCTGGGTGGACGCGGCGGACAGCAGCTCGCCCGCCGCCAGCCGGTGCAGCAGGGTGAACGTCTCGCGCGGGGTGGTGGTGCCGAGGAAGAACCGGTTCGGGTTGGCCACCGGCACGACCTGCGTGTGCGTGAACCCCTTGGCGCGCAGGATCTCGTTCAGCTCCAGCGCGGGCACGACCAGCCCGCACAGCCGCACGGCCGTGTTGTCGGAGACGGTCAGCAGGGCCGCCAGGGCGTGGCCGACCGTGACCGAGCTGGGGTAGGCGCCGTCGAGGCCGAAGATGCCGTCGGTGTCGTGGATGACGATGTCCGCGGTCACGTCGACCCGCTGGTCCAGCGCGATCAGGCCCCGGTCGACCTTGTCCAGCACCGCCACGGCCACCGCGACCTTGTTCACGCTGTAGGCCTCGACGACCCGGTCCGCCTCGTCCGCCACGGCGGCCTTGACCACCCCGTCGGGGTTGGCCACGCCGATGTAGGACGACCACGTGCCGCCCGCCCACCAGGTCTGCTGCCGGTACTTGTGCGCGATCTTGAGCCTGGCCAGCTCGGCCGTCGTCGGGATCAAGGCGTCCCACTCCGCGTCCGTCTCCTGGGCCTGCGCCGGACCCGCCGCGCCGAGGACGGCGGACGCCGCCGCGGCCGAGCCCAGCCCCAGCGCGAACCTGCGGTTGATGTTCATGTGCCCCCAATCGGTGGATTCGGCATTAATACGCCACGACCTCCCTCGAACGTTGCTTCCGCCACCGGTGTGAATGATCCGCCCGCCGGTAGCCTGCGGCCATGGGACAAGGGGTATTCCTGGTCACGGGCGCCAGCCGGGGCATCGGGGCGGCCACCGCGCGGCTCGCGGCGGCGGCCGGGTACCGGCTGGTGCTGGCGGCGCGGGACGCGTCGGCGCTGACCGACCTGGCGGCGTCGCTGGGCGGTCCGGACCGGGTGTGGGCGGCCTCCTGCGACGTGCGCGAGTTCGACCAGGTCGCGGACCTGGTGGGGCGGGTCGAGCGGGAGTGGGGCCGGCTGGACGTGGTGTTCGCCAACGCGGGCGCGAGCGTGGTCACCTCGTTCGCCACCGACGCGGGCGCGCCGCCCGCCGAGTGGGGCGACATGGTGCTGACCAACGTGTGCGGTCCCGCGTTCACCGCCCGCGCCGCGCTGCCCGCGCTCATCCGCCACGGCGGGCACCTGGTGCTGACCGGCTCGGCGGCGGGGCGCGGGGTGCGGGCCGGGAGCCTCTACTCTGCCACCAAGTGGGCGGTGACCGGGTTGGCGCAGGCCGTCCGCGCCGAGTGCGTGGGCACCGGGGTGCGGGTCACGCTCGTGCAGCCGGGGCTGACCGACACCGGCGGCATCCCGGCGTCCCGGGCGGCCGACCCGAAGCTCGCGCCGGAGGACGTGGCGCGGGCCGTGCTGTACGCGGTGGGCCAGCCGCCGACCGTGGACGTCAACGAGATCCTGGTGCGGCCGGTGGGGCAGGACGCGAACCGGTGAGCCGGGCCGCGACCTCCGCGAGCGCGGCGGGCAGGTCCGGCGAGACGTCCTCCAGCACGTAGTCGGCGTCGAGGAGGGCCAGGTCGGCGGCGATCGGGCCGGCCGCGTCCGCGCCGAGCCGCACCAGGCACGTGCCCTCGTCGACCGGCTCCACCTTGCCGGGCAGGGCGACCACCAGCCGGGCGCGCACCACGTCGGCGGGCGCGGCCACGCGGGCGGTGGCGGTGTGCCGGTAGGGGGCCCGGGTCAGGGACCGGGCGACGTGCTCGGCCGGGTCGCCGGGCAGCGGGCGGGGCGCGAAGCGGCGGCCGGTGGCGCGCGGCGCGCCCAGGCGGTCGACGCGGAAGGTCCGCCAGTCGTCCCGGGACGGGTCGTGGGCCAGCAGGTACCAGCGCCGCTGGGCGGTGACCAGGCGGTACGGCTCGACCCGGCGCTCCGCGCCGCGGTGGGTGAAGGCGACCACCTCGTGGTCGCGGCACGCCGCCGCCAGCACGCCCAGCACCGCCGGGTCCGCGTCCGGGCCGTCCAGGCGCATCACCGCGATCGCGTCGCCGACCGCGCGCACCCGGTGCCGCAGCCGGGCCGGCAGCACCTGGTGCAGCTTGGCCAGCGCCCGCGTGGCCGACTCCTCGACGCCCGTGACGCCCGCCGCCGTGCGCAGGCCGACGGCCACGGCGACCGCCTCGTCGTCGTCCAGCAGCAGCGGCGGCAGGTCGCGGCCCGACACCAGCCGGTAGCCGCCCGCCGTGCCCGTGGTGCCGGTGACCGGGTAGCCCAGCTCGCGCAGCCGCTCGACGTCGCGCCGCACCGTCCGGTCGGTCACGCCCAGCCGCTCGGCCAGTTCGGCGCCGGTCCAGTCGCGCCTGCCCTGCATCAGCGACAGCAGGCGCAGCATCCTCGCGGGCATCGTCATTTGCGGACATCCTATGTCCTGAAGGCCCCCTAACGTGGGGTTCATGACGACTTACGCGTTGATCGCCGGCGCCTGCCACGGCGGCTGGTACTACGACCCGGTCGCCGAGCGGCTGCGCGCCGAGGGGCACGAGGTGCACGCGCCGACCCTGAGCACCGGCCGGGTGAACCTGGACGACCACGTGGCCGAGGTGCTGGCGCTGGTGGAGGGCCTGGACGACGTGGTGCTGGCCGGGCACAGCTACGGCGGCATGGTGATCACGTCCGTCGCGGACCGGGCGCCGGCGCGGGTCCGGTCCCTGGTGTACCTGGACGCGTTCGCGCCGCGCGACGGCGAGTCGGCTCACGACATCGTGCACGGCGAGTGGCGCCGCTGGTACGTCGAGGGCGCGGCGGGCGACGGGTGCTCGGTGCCGCCGATGCCGTTCTTCGACGAGCGCGCCACCGCGCAGCCCCTGGGCACGCTGCTCCAGCGCGCCTCGCTGACCGGGGCGGTGGACCGGGTCGTCAACCGCTGGTACGCCTACGCGGCGCGGTTCCCGGACAGCCCGCTGACCACGACCTACGAGCGGCTGCGCGACGACCCGACGTGGCACGTGGAGGCGTGGCCGGTGGGGCACGACGTGGTGGGGCAGGCCCCGGACGACGTGCTGCGCCTGCTCAAGGCCGCCGGCTGAGCCACTCCTCGGCGAGGACGCCGAGCACCACCACGTCGTGGTGGCGGCCCGCGGAGAACTCGTGGTCGCGCAACCGGCCCTCCTCCCGGAAGCCCAGCGCGCGGTGCAGCGCCAGCGAGGGCTCGTTGAACGCGTACACCTCCACCTCGCACTTGTGGTTGCGGCGCTCGCGGAACATGAAGTCGAGCAGCAGCTCGACGGCCTCGGTCGCGTACCCGCGCCGCTGGTGCTCGCGGCCGATGCCGATGCCGTAGCGGAACCGGCCGACCCGCCGGTCGACGGCGTGCACGTTCAGGCTGCCGACCAGCGCGCCACCCGCCTCGATGGCCAGCATGAACCCGTCGTCGTCGGGTTCGATGAGCGCCTGCCGCTGCGCCCACTCGCGCTGCGAGGCCGCCGACCGGGGTGGTTGGAGGTGGTCGACGGCGCGCATGTCCTCGGAGACCTCGCCGAAGCGCAGGAAGTCCTGCCAGTCCTCGGGTTCGACCCCGCGCAACCGCACCCGCTCGCCGACCCAGATCGATGTCATGGTCATGAGCAGACCGGGTCACCCCGCCGCGGGGGAAGCGATTTTCCGGGCCGGGCGGCAACGAGCCACCGGCCCCCGGTCGCGTGGGACGACCGGGGACCGGTGGCTCGGGGGTCGACCGGCGGTGGGGCCGGAGCAGCAGCGCCCACCGCCGGTCACCAGGTCAGCCCTTGGTGCAGGGCTGCCCGTTCACCCGGAAGTCGGTCGGCTCGCCCGATCCCGACCCCGAGGAGTTGAACCCGACCTGCGTCGAGCCGCCGTTGGCGATGTTGCCGTTCCACTGGGCGTTCGTCGCGGTCACCGCCTGGCCGGACTGCGACCAGGTCGCCGACCAGCCCTGCGTGATCCGCTGGGTGCCCGGCAGGGTGAACTCCAGCTTCCAGCTGTTCCACGCCTGGCCGCTGGCGTTGGCGATGGTGATGTTCGCCGACATGCCGCCGTTCCAGGTCGTCGCCCGCCAGGTGACCTTGCAGGAGCCGACCGGGGTGTCGTTCGCCTTGGTCCGCACGGTCGTGGCGACCGACTGCGTCTTCAGCCCGGCCCCGTTCTTCGCCACCACCGCCAGGTGGTAGGAGGTGTCCGGGGTCAGGCCGGTCAGCGTCGCCGTCGGGCCGGTGACCGTGGTCAGCACCCGCTGGGTGTTGCCCTCGATCGACACCACGTCGTACCCGGCGATGCCGCTCTCGGCGTCGGTGGACGCGGTCCAGGTCAGCTTCGCGCCGGTGGTGGTGATGTCCGACGCGGACGGCGCGCCCGGCTGCGACGGGGCGGTCGTGTCGACCGGCGGGGCCGTGGTGACCTTCTCCGCCGCCCAGTTCGCCACCCACGCGAACGCCGAGTTCCAGTTGATCGTGACCTCGTTGACCGAGTACGCCTCGATGTGGTCGACGAAGCACTTCTGCGGCTTGCAGCCCTGGAGCACGCGCGCGGCGATCGGGTCCTGCAGCGCGCTGTTCGGACCGCCCGACAGCGCGCCGGGGGGCGCGGTCGGCAGCTCGGGGTCGAGCTGGTTGGCCCAGTGCCGGTGGTGGACGTTCTTCACCGGCTGCTCGCCGTAGCCGGTGACGTACGAGTACGACAGCGGGTTGCGGCCCAGGAAGTAGTGCAGCGCCTGGAACACGCCCTCGCGGTACTTGGCCTGGCCGGTGAAGTCGTGCGCCAGCGCCAGCACGGAGACGTTGTTGGCGATCAGGCCGCTCGAACCCCAGTCGTAGTCGCCGGTGCGCGTCTTGTACGGCGCCGGGTAGCCCTGGGTCGCCATCTGGGCCAGGTGCTTGTCCGCGATCGCGGTGAACGCCGCCTTGATCGCCGCCACGTCGGAGGCGGGCAGGCCGTTGGGCACCAGGGCCAGGGTGATGTCGCCCAGCGGGCCGGTGGCGCCCCAGTCGAAGCCGCGGTCGTCCAGGCTCGCGGCCTTGTAGTGCGGCGACGAGGTCAGGTCGGACCGGTAGGTCGCCTCACCGGTGGTGGTGAACAGCTCCGCCGCGGCCCAGTAGAACTCGTCGGTCAGCGTCGAGTCGCTGTAGGAGCCGCCGCCGGTGCCGTCGTTCGGGTCGGCGATCTTGTTCGGGTTCGCCTTGGCCGCCGCGTAGGCCTTCACGGCCGCCGCCTGGGCCTTGGCCGAGAACGTCGGGTCGATCGTCTTCCAGATGCGGGCCGCCTGGGCGGCCACCGCGGCCATGTTCAGCGTGGCGGCGGTGCTGGTGTCCGACAGGCGCCGGGGCTGCGGGTCCTCGTGCGGCAGCAGGGGCAGGCCGGTCCAGTTGGCGTCGTGGATCTTGTGGTGGACCATGCCGTTGGCCGCCTGCATCTTCAGCAGGAACTCGACCTCCCAGCGGGCCTCGTCCAGGATGTCCGGCACGCCGTTGGCGCTCTCCGGGATGCGCAGCTTGCCGTCGCCCAGGGCGGCGGCGTCGCCGATCAGCTTCGCGCGCTCGTAGGTGTTGAGCACCTGCCACGCGGAGATGCCGCCGTTGACCACGTACTTGCCGTGGTCGCCCGCGTCGTACCAGCCGCCGCGCACGTCCAGGGTGTAGCCGCAGTTCAGCGTCGCCAGGCAGGGCACGTTGTTGTCGCCCTGGTTGGGCGCGACGTTGAGGTGGCCGGCCGGGCGCGCGTACGTCTCGCCGACGTACTGCGCCTCGATCGGGATGCCGCTGCGGTTGTGGTAGAAGTACGCCAGCGAGTCGTAGCGCAGCTTCGAGAACGCGTCGGTGCCGATGTCGAACGGGAAGCTGGTCTCCGCGCCGACGGTCAGCGTGTAGCCGGTGCCCGGCGTGTCGAACGACGAGAAGTCGATCAGGTGCACGGAGTCGCCGGAGGCCGCGTCCACGCCCTTCGGCGTGGTCTGGCCGGTGGCCACGGTGGTGCCCGCGGAGTTCTTCAGCGCCCACGTCTGCGCCGTGGTCGCGGTGGAGTTCAGCGTCGCGTGCTTGGCCAGGCCCGGCACGTACGCGACCTGGTCGACGTTGATCTTCTTCGCCGGCTCGTTGAGGTCGCCGCCCGGCGGCTTCACGCCGCCGACCAGGGAGACGTTGTCCACGCAGACCGTGTTGGTGGCCGCCTGCCCGCCGAGCTGGAACGACGCCTGGCCGTTGCCCGCGTCGGGGAAGTCCAGCTCCGAGGTGAACGTGAAGCTGAACGACTGCTTGGTGGTCGTCAGCTGCACGGTGTGGGCGGCGATGCCGCGGTACGGGCTGACGGCCTCACCGAGGTTCGCCGTGATCGGCTGCGGGGTCGCGGCCCAGGCGTCGAACTTCATCGTGTACGACTGGCCGGCCTCGAACGGCACGCCGTTCTGGCCGATCAGCGCGTCCCACGGGTTGGCCGTGCCACCGGGGACGGTCGCGCACAGCTCACCGTTGACCACCCGGTTGGAGACGCCGGTGCCCGCCCACCACGGGTCGGCGCCGGCGCTGAAGTTCCCGTTGATCAGGCGCTCGTAGTCCGCGGCGTAGGCCGTACCGGACGCCAGCGCGCCGCTCACCGCCACTAGTGCGAGGGACGCGGTGGCCCGACGGCGCCACCGGGGAGAAGGAAGCGATCTCATGGACTTGGGTCTCCTCCGTCTGCTCTGACGGTTGACGACGCTTCTGGGAGCGCTCCCTGGGAGCGCTCCCAGGAACTCTAGGGTGACCCGCCGCACATTCACAAGACTGAATTTGACCTGCGGTTAACGTGGGGTCACGCAGGGTGGTGGTGGCTGCCGGTCGACTCGCCGCGCTGATCACGGGCGACCGCGACGGGCGGCGCGCCGGTCGTCCGGCGCTTGCCGACTTCGGCACCCCGCCGCCCCGTGCGCCGCCGCGCCGCACCGGCTTGGCCGGGCCCTCCGTCGCCGGTCCTCGCCGGTCGCCCAGCGTGACCGGTCGCCCGGAGTCACCCTGGGGCGGCGCTGCGGCGATTCACCCGTGCGGCCCATCGGCGGACCCTCCCGACGGCCGACTCGACCCGGGTGGCCGCACACGTGGAGGAGCCCTCGACCGCCCGCGGGAAGGCGATCGCCCGCGCCGGCCACCGACGCGCGCCGTCGCCGCGACCGCGCCGGCCACCGCCGGCCACCGCCGGCCACCGCCGGGGCCGCTGGGCCCGAGGGGGCGAACCGGTCTTGCCCGAGGGGGGCGAGCCGGTCTTGCTCAAGGCGGTCGAGCCGGTCTTGCCCGAGGGGGTCGAGCTGGCCTTGCTCGAGGGGGTCGAGCTGGCCTTGCTCGAGGGGGTCGAGCTGGCCCTGCCGGAGGGGGCCGAGCTGGCCTTGCCCGGGGGCGAGCCGGCCTTGCCCGGGGGGCGAGTCGGCCCTACCCAAGGGGGTTCGCGCCGCGGTGGTGCGGCCCGCCCTGGGCGGCGGGCCGGTCGCGCGCGGCCACCCGCCGCGTCACCGCGGTGGTCGGCGAGCCGGACCCGGCCGCGGTGGCGTCGCTGACCGCCGACGGCGGCGTGGTCGGCTCGGCCGCCTCCCCGGACGGCTGGTGGGCGGCGTCCGTGCCCGCCGCCGGCGCGCCCCCGGTCGGGCCGGCGCCGTTCCTTTTGGTGGCCGCCGGGCTGCTCCGGCGCCGCCGCGCCGGGCGGACCGCTCCCGGGAGGCGCTGGTGCGCGACCTGGCCGACGCGCTGCCGGACCTGCCCGGGGACACCGCGGCGCGGCCGGGCGACGTGCCGGGGCCGCGCTTCGGTCCCGGACGGGCGGCCGGTGGGCGGGCGCCGCCACCTGGTGGCGGGCACCGGGGACCCCGACCTCGTCGGCGCCGCACCCCGCACGCCCCGGGCGGGGTGCGCCGGTGCGGCCGGAGGTGGTGGCCTGCGTCAGTGACGCGCCGCCCGCGCGTACACCGCCGGGGTGATGCCGTAGCAGCGGCGGAACCAGCGGGTCAGGTGGGCCTGGTCGGCGAACCCGGTCGCCACCGCCACCTCGGCCGGCGGCACGCCCGCCGACAGCAGGGCGCGGGCCTCGCGCAGCCGGCGCTGGCGCTGGTACTCGCTGGGCGAGAGCCCGTACCGGGACCGGAACGCCCGGTAGAGCGCGAACCGGCTCAGGCCCGTCGCCCCGGTCAGCGCCTCGACCGGCACGTCGTCCGCGCAGTGCGCCTCCAGCACGTCCCGGGCCGCGGCCGGGTCGCCGTCCGGCTCCCTCGGGAGGCGCAACGGCGCCACGTGCGCCGCCATCGCGTGCACGGTCCGCACCAGGTGCTCGTCGCGGGCCAGCGCCGTGCCCTCGCGCAGGGCGGCGTGCAGGTCGCGCAGCGCGTCGGCGAGCGCGGGCGCGTGGAACACCGGGTCGCGGAACAGCGGCGGCCTCGGCAGCAGGTCCGCGACCAACTCCGGTCCTATGTGGATGATCCGGTAGGTGAAGCCGTCCGCGGTGGCGGGGTAGCCGTCGTGGGCCTCGTCCGGGTTGAACGCGACCACGGTGCCCGCCGAGCTGGTGTGCGCGCCGCCCCGGCACCGGAACGACTGCGCGCCCTCCTCGGTCACGCCGAACGAGTACGCGTCGTGGCTGTGCCGGTGGTAGCGGTGCGACGTGAAGTGCGCGTGCATCGCCTCCACGGGGCGGTCGGCCGCCCGCCAGTAACGGGTCCACTGCACGCCTCCATTAGACCGCAACGCGCCGCGGACGAAACGGTGGACAAACGTGGAAAAACCCTCGGGTTCAACCTTGACTGGTGTAGACCATTTCCGGTTAGGTGACCGTCAGTCACGTCCAGGGCGCTCAACGTCGAAATGAGTGATCACGTGTCGAGATTCCGCGTACTGGCGGCCGCAGTCGCCTTCGTCGTCGGGGCGGCACTGACCGTCTTCGTCGCCAACACCGCCTCCGCGGCGGCCTGTGCCTCCGCGTGGAGCGCGTCCTCCGTCTACACCGGCGGCATGACGGCCTCGCACAACGGCCGCAACTGGCGGGCCCAGTGGTGGACCCAGAACGAGGCCCCCGGCTCGGCCGCGGTCTGGGCCGACCAGGGCACCTGCGGCGGCGGCACCACCCCGCCGCCGCCCTGCGACTACCCCAACTGGGCGGCGGGCCAGTTCTACGCCGCCGGCAGCATCGTCAAGTACACCAACGGCCTCTACTACATCGCCGAGCACGACAACCCGGGCTACGACCCCGTCATCAGCACCTGGTACTGGGAGCCCTACAACTGCTCCGGTGGCCCGACCACCACCACGACCACCTCGCCCTCGCCCGGCGGCTTCGTGGTGTCCGAGGCGCAGTTCAACCAGATGTTCCCCAGCCGGAACCCCTTCTACACCTACGCCGGCCTGACCGCGGCGCTGAGCGCGTACCCCGGTTTCGCCAAGACCGGCAGCGACACCGTCCGCAAGCAGGAGGCCGCGGCGTTCCTCGCCAACGCCAACCACGAGACCGGCGGCCTGGTGCACGTCGTCGAGCAGAACCAGGCCAACTACCCCCACTACTGCGACGCCGGCCAGCCCTACGGCTGCCCCGCCGGCCAGGCCGCGTACTACGGCCGCGGCCCGATCCAGCTCAGCTGGAACTTCAACTACAAGGCGGCGGGCGACGCGCTGGGCCTCCCGCTGCTGACCAACCCGTGGCTGGTGCAGAACGACGCCTCGGTCGCCTGGAAGACCGCCCTCTGGTACTGGAACACCCAGAACGGTCCGGGCACCATGACCCCGCACAACGCGATGGTCAACGGCTACGGCTTCGGTGAGACGATCCGCAGCATCAACGGCTCGCTGGAGTGCGGCGGGCGCAACCCGGCGCAGGTCCAGAGCCGGATCAACTCCTACCAGCGGTTCGTGGGCATCCTCGGCGTGCCCGCGGGCAACAACCTGTCCTGCTGAGGGCTCCCCGCCGTACCTGACCCGGGAGGGGCCGCGACCGCGCGGCCCCTCCCGCCGGTCGTGGGGGCACGGCTCCCCGCCCGGCCCCGCCCTGCCCGATGCCGTCCGACCGCCCCGATGCCGTCCGACCGCGCGGTGGAGCGGGCGGCCCACGTGATGTGGGAGCGGTCCCATGTTCGGGCCGCCTCGGGACGCCGCCTCGGCGCGGCCCTGTTCGTCCTGTTCATCCTGCCCGGTCGCGTGGTCGTCCCACGCCCGCAGGTGCTCCCCGTGCGGCCCCTCGCGCTCGCGCGGCGCTGTCGAAGTGGCGGATCGCCCTTTCCCGACGTGCGCTTTCACGGTTGAGGACACCTACCGCTCGACCAGTCGGTTCACTCCCTTGACCCGGATGACGTTCCGGATTATGGTCTAGACCACGTTGCGGGGCGTCACCCCCTCATGACGTACCGCATGATCCGGCCGCCGCGGATATCGGACCCTGCACGGGAGACCACCGTCGGTCTCCTCCGAAGGAGCTGGACACATGAGCTTGAAACGCAAACTGGCCGCGGTCCTCGCGGGCACGGCTGTCGCGCCGCTGCTCGTCGTCGTGTCGGCCGGCAGCGCGAGCGCGCACGGCTACATCTCCTCGCCGCCCAGCCGGCAGGCGATGTGCGCGCAGGGTCGCATCTCCAACTGCGGCCCCATCGTCTACGAGCCCCAGAGCGTCGAAGGCCCCAAGGGCCAGCAGAACTGCCACGGTGGCGTGAGTTCCTTCGCCCAGCTCAACGACGACAGCCGCCCGTGGCCCACCACGACCGTGGGCAACAACGTGACGTTCAACTGGACGCTCACCGCCCGGCACTCCACCACGACGTGGCAGTACTTCGTCGGCGGCAGCAAGATCGCCGAGTTCAACGACGGCGGCCGCCAGCCCGCGTCGACCGTGACGCACAACGTGAACCTGGGCGGTCGCACCGGCCGGATCAAGCTGCTGGCCGTGTGGAACATCGCCGACACGCCCATGGCGTTCTACTCCTGCGTCGACCTCCAGGTCGGCTCCGGTGGCGGCACCCCGACGACCACGACGACCCCGCCGACCACCACCACCCCGCCGACGACGACCACCACGCGTCCGCCGACGACCACCACGCAGCCCCCGGTGGGCGGCACGTGGGCGGCCGGCGTGGCGTACTCGGTCGGCTCGCAGGTGACCTACGGCGGCGTCACGTACCGCTGCCTCCAGCCCCACACGTCCCTCGTGGGTTGGGAGCCCCCGAACACCGCGGCCCTCTGGCAGAGGGTCTGACTCGGTGACACCGCCCGCCCGCGCTGCCCTGTACGGCGCGGGCGGGCCTTTCGGCTTCGAGGAGGACGACCTTGCGACGCCTCACGATCCTGCTGGCCGCCCTGCTGGCGCTCACCGCGTGCGGCGGCGGCGCCACCACCACCGGGCAGTCGGCACCGCCGCCCACCGCGTCGAGCGCGGCGGCGACCCAGGAGTTCAACGAGACCGACGTGATGTTCCTGCACATGGCCGTGCCGCACCACCGCGCCGGCCTGGAGATCGTGCGCCTGGCCGAGGAGCGCGACGTCCGGCCGGACGTCAAGACCCTGGCCTCCGCCATCAAGGTCACCCAGCTGTCCGAAGTGGACTCGATGACCCAGTGGCTGGCGGACTGGGGCCAGCCCGAGGCGGCGGCCGACAGCCCCGAGCTGCACGCGGGCCACGGCGGTGACCACTCGACCAGCCCGGAGGCCATCGCCGAACTCGCGGCCACCCCGCCCGCCGAGTTCGAGAAGGCCTTCCTGAACCTGCTGATCGGCCACCAGCACAACGCGGTGGAGATCGCGAAGCTGGAGCGGGAAGGCGGGATTAACCCGCAGGCCAAGGACCTGGCGAACCGCATCTTCGACTCGCGCACCGCCCAGATCGCCCAGCTGCTCGGCTACCTGGGTTAGAGCTCCAACCGCAGGCCGCTGGCGAAGCGCCGGTGCTCGCCGGTCACCGGATCGGTGAACTCCAGCGTCTTCGCCAGCAGCTGGAGCGGGTCGGTGAAGTCGTCCAGCGGCTTGTCCCGCAGCACGGGGTAGAAGTCGTCGTTGCGGATCGGCACGCCCAGCGACGCCATGTGCAGCCGCAACTGGTGCGTGCGCCCGGTGACGGGCACCAGCCGGTACCGGCCCCACCCGTCCCGGTGCTCGACCAGCTCCACGTGCGTCTCGGCGTTGACCGGCCCCTCGACCTCCTGCGCCGTGATCACGCCCTTGACCTTGACGATCCGGCTGGTCACCCGGCGCGGCAGCACCAGGTCCGGCCGGTGCGGCGCGATCGCCTCGTACTCCTTGCGCACGAGGCGGTCCTTGAACAGCAGCTGGTACCGGCCGCGCAGCCGGGGGTCCACCACGAACATGACCAGCCCGGCGGTGACCCGGTCCAGCCGGTGGGCCGGGCTCAGGTGCGGCAGGCCCAGGTCGCGCCGCAGCCGGACCAGGGCCGTCTCCACGACGTGGCTGCCGCGCGGGATGGTGGCCAGGAAGTGCGGCTTGTCGACCACCACGATCGCGTCGTCCCAGTGCACGACCCCGATCCCGAACGGCACCGGCGCCTCGTCCGGCAGGTCCCGGTGGAACCAGACCGAGGTGCCGGGCGCGAACGCGGCGTCGGGGGCGATCGGCCCGTCGAGCCCGTGGATGAGGCCCTCGGCGAGCATCGAGTCGATCCGCTCCGGCGGGACCCGGTGCAGGCGCTCCACCAGGTGGTCGCGGATGGTCGCCCAGGGGCCCGCGGCGGGCAGCCGCAGGCGGGCGGGGTCGAGGCCGTGGCGCTGGGGGAGCGGTGGCCGGAGCTTGCGCCTCATCGGGCGGGCAGTCTACGCCCCGCCCCCGGCCCCGCCCCCTACCCGCTCACCCCCACAGCACGCCGCGAGAGCCGCCACCCACGAGGCTGACGTCCCCGATGACCAGCCCGGACTCCGTCACCTGCGCGGCGCTGCCCGCCGACGCCCCCGCCGGGAGTGCCAGCTCGACCAGGCCGCGCAGGCGGTCCCAGCGCACCGGTCGGTCGACCGCGCCGCCGGGCCCCTGGCTGCCACCCACGACCACCCCGCGGTCGTTGACGTGCGCCGCGTGGCTGCTCGCACCGCCCGGCAGCGCGCCCAGGTCGAACGACCTCCCGTACCGGTCCCAGAGGGTGGCCCGCCCCGCGACCCGGCCGGCCGCGACCCCGCGCGCGTTGACCGACGTGGCGATCCCCTCCCCGGTGGGCAGCGCGGTGACGCGCCCGTCCCGGTCCCAGCGCACCGGGACGAACGAGTCCGGGGTGGCGGACTGCCCGACCGCGGTCCCGTCGTCCGCGAGGGCCACCGCGTTGTGCGCCGCGCCGCCCAGGCCGGCGAGCACCGTGGCGCCGCCGTCGGCGTCCCACCGCAGCGCGACCACGCCCTCCCCGGTGTACGCGCCGCCGACCACGCCGCCGACGTCGTTGACCCCGTTGACCCAGCTCCCGAGGGTGCCCTCGGGCGTGGGCAGCTCGGTGACCACGCCGTCCGGGCCCCAGCGCACGGCCCGCTGACCGCGCCCACCGGTGTCGGAGACGCCCGCCACCGCACCGTCGTCGCCGACGGCCTCCGCCCGGCTCGTCGTGCCGCCCGGCAGGACGCCGAGGTCCCGCACCGACCCGTCGGGGTCCCACCGGACCGCGCGGGTGTCGCCGTCGGCGTCCTGGGCGTGGCCCACGACGACCCCGGCCTCGTTGATCGCGTTGGCGGTGCTGGTCGCGCCGCCGAGCGTGCCGAGGTCGGTGGGCGCCCCGGTGCGGTCCCAGCGCACGGCGCGGCGCGGCGACAGCGAGTTGCGGGTGGTCGAGAACCCGACGACCACGCCGGACTCGTTCACGTCGGTGGTGAAGGTGGTCGCGTCCCCCGGCAACGGGAGCAGTTCGACCGGTGCGGCGACCGGTGCGCCTAGGGCGGGCGCGGTGGTGGTGGCGGTGATCAGGGCCGCGGTGAGCGCGGACAGGACCAGGCGACGTCGACTGGCGGGCATGCGCGAACCTCCCGGTGGGTGTGCGTTCGCTGCGATGCTCCCGCCGATGGCGGTCCGGGGGCCGGCGGCCGTCCGGCGGCGGTCAGTCGGCCGCCCCGGTGAACGTCGCCTGGTACCCCAGCGCGCCGAACATGCCGGTCAGCATCTTGCGGGTGTTCTCCTCGGCCCGCCCCACCAGCCCGGACTCCCGCGCCGCGTCGGAGATCTTCTGCTCGGCGGCCACGTAGAACGGCTGCTGGTCCTGCGTCTCGACGAGCGAGGCCAGGCGGTCGAGCAGGCCCCGTTCCTGCGTGAACACGTAGCACCGCTCCTGCGCCAGGTTCGGCTTGTCCAGCACCGCCGCCGGCAGCGCCAGCTCCACGGTCCTGGCCTCCTGCGACACCTTGAGCGAGTCCTCGGCCAGCCCGCCGAAGTCGACGTAGGCGTTGACCGTGCCGGCGGCCACGAACAGGGTCCGCTGCCCGGCCAGCGCGGACGGCACGAAGCGTACGTCGTGCTCGATGTCCAGCACGACCTGGAAGTCGCCCGCCGCCGCGTGGTACTGGCTCAGGTCGCGCAACGACTGGAGCAGCGCGGGCTGGCTCCGGTCGATCGTGTCCGTGCCGAACCGCGGCACCACCACGAAGACCGACACCAGGGCCGCGATCGCCGCCACCGCCACCACGCCCGCCACCACCGCACCCGTGCGCCGCTTCATGGCGCACGAGTACCCAGCGGGCGCTACCAGGGAACCCGCTTCCCGTCCCGGAAGAACCCGCCGGTGGGTCCGCCGTCGGGCAGCGTCGCCGCCCACACCACGCTCGCCGCGCCGTCCTCGACCGGCCGCCCGCCGGGCCCGCCCATGTCGGTGGCCACCCACCCCGGGCACACCGCGTTCACCAGGATCCCGCGCAGCTCACCGGCCAGCACCAGCGTCAACGCGTTCAGCGCGGCCTTCGACGTGCTGTACGCGGGCGTGCCGCCGCCCATCGACGCCAGCGACCCGCCCTCGCTGGACACGTTCACCACGCGGGCGCGCCGGGAGGCCCGCAGCAGCGGCAGCAGCGCCAGCACCGCTCGCCACGGCCCGTAGAAGTTCGTCTCCATGGCCTCGCGCACGACCCGCAGGTCGGCGGAGGACGCCCGCTGCCACGTGTCGTAGTGGATGGCCGCGTTGTTCACCAGCACGTCGAGGCGGCCGTACCGCTCGCCCAGGTACCCGGCCAGCGCCGCGACGGACCCGTCGTCGGTCACGTCCAGGCGGTGGTGGTCGACGCCCAGCCGGCCGGCGACCGCCTCGGCCTTCGCGGGGTCGCGCGCGGTGAGCACGACGTCGTGGCCGAGCGCGGCGAGTTGGCGGCACACCTCCCGCCCGATGCCGCGGTTCCCGCCCGTCACGACCGCCACCGGCGCCTCGCCCATGCCCGCCTCCGTCCCTCGGGCGGGATTCTCCGGCACGCCCGGGTGGGCGCGCACCCACCCGGGGACGACTAGGTCAAGTGCGCCGCGGGGTCGGGGATCAACCCGCAGGACGTGGTCGGGCGTCGCACCGCCGAGCGGCCGTCACAGGTCGTCCCACCACCAGGCGATGGTGGGCAGCGGCAGCGGGGCGGGATCGGCGTCGGCGGGCCCGTCGGCCCAGCCCGGGTGCACGAGGCCGCGGTAGCGGGGCACCCCGAAGGCCCAGTCGATGTTGCCCCGGATGGCGTGGCCCAGGCAGTCGAGGTGGATCCGCAGGGCGCCGCTGACCGGCCGGGCGGCGACGGCCTCGCGCAGCGCCAGGAACCGGCTCATCACCCGGTCCCGCAGGCGGAATGCCTCGTCCACGGCCTGGTCGGGGCGCAGGCGCCGGTGGTGGGCCAGCACGTTCACCAGGTTCTGGTCGGTGTGCGACTCCCGGACCTCCTTGTCGTAGGAGTGGAGGTCGTTGTCCCACGCCGCCACCAGGATCGCCATCTCGGTCAGCGCCCGGACCGCGGGCGAGTCCATCTCCGCGCCGGGCACCTCCGGTCCGTTGGCGATCTCCAGCAGCGCGATGGTCGGCGCGCCGCCGCACGTGTGCAGGCGCATGGCGGTGTAGTCGTCGAGGTCGGGCATGTGGCCTCGGGCGCGGTTGGCGACCTGCCACGCCGTCGCGAACAGCCACGCGCGGTGGGCGTCGGTGAAGCGCCGCGCCTGCGTGGGCGTGCGCAGCTCGTACATGCCGCGCACGATGTCCTGGGCGGCCCGCGCGTACCGGTCCTCCACCGCCTCGCACCACGGCGCGTCCATCGCCCGCTGCACGCGCGCCGCCATGGGCGGGAACGCCAGCGGGTCGTCGCTGAACCTGCCGCCGTCGCAACGCCGGTCGTCGAAGATGAACCCCCAGTACACCCACCGCACCGCGAGCCGGAGCCCGTCGTCGTCCGCGTAGGGCGCGAACCGGGCGAAGAAGTCGGCGCCGTTGGTCCGCAGCAAGCGCTTGCGCGCCTCGTCGTCGGCCGCCAGGCCGATGCGGTCGATCCAGGCGACGGCGTCGCGGTCCACCTCGGCCGCGCGGGGGTGCACCGCCTCGGGCACCGGGCAGTAGAACGGGCGCAGGCCGATGGGCGCCGGCGCGTCGGTGGCGGTCATGTGCTGCTCCTCGTGCGCTCGGCGCTCCCCGGGAGGAACGCGGCCACCGCGCGGGCGATCCCGGCGGCGTCCAGGTCGTGCAGGCGCAGGATGTCGGCGCGGGCACCGTGCGGCAGGAACTCGTGGGGCAGGCCCAGCACCCGCACCCGCCGGTCGGACCCGGCCGCGCGCAGCGCCTCCGCGACGCCCTCGCCGACACCGCCGCGGCGCACGCCGTCCTCCACGCACACCACCACCCGGTGCCCCTCGGCCAGCGCCACCAGCGCCGGGTCCACCGGCCACACCCAGCCCGGGTCGCACACGGTCACCCCGACGCCCTCGCCGTTGAGGCGCAGGGCCGCGGCGACCCCGTCGGCGGCGAGCCCGCCCGCGGTCACCAGCAGCACGTCCCGCCGCCACGACCGGTGCAGCACGTCCACCCCGCCGACCCGCTCCGCGGCGGGCACGTCCGCGGGCAGCGCGCCCTTGGGGAACCGCACCGCGGCCGGCCCGTCGAAGGCCACCGCCTCGTCCAGCAGCGCGCGCAACCGCGTGCCGTCCCGGGGCGCGGCGATCCGCATCCCGGGCACCACGCGCAGCAGCGCCAGGTCCCACGCGCCGTGGTGGCTGGCGCCGTCCTCGCCGGTGACGCCGGCCCGGTCGAGCACGAACGTCACCGGCAGGCGGTGCAGCGCCACGTCCAGCAGCACCTGGTCCACCGCCCTGGTGAGGAACGTCGAGTAGACCGCGACCAGCGGCCGCAGCCCGCCCATGGCCAGGCCCGCCGCGCACGTCACCGCGTGCTGCTCGGCGATGCCCACGTCGATCACCCGGTCGGGGAACGCCTCGGCGAACGCGGTCAGCCCGGTCGGGTGCAGCATGGCCGCGGTCAGGCACACCAGGTCCGGGTGCCGGTCGGCCAGCACGAGCAGGTGCTGCCCGAACACCGACGTCCACCCCGGGCCGCGGGCCGGCGCGGGCGGGCTCACCGCGTGCATGTGCTCGACCAGGTCGTCCTCGGCGGGCGGGTGGCCCATGCCCTTCTTGGTCGCGCAGTGCACCACCACGGGCCGCCGCAGGGCCTTGGCGGTCCGCAGCGCCTCCTCGACCCGCGCCACGTCGTGGCCGTCGACCGGTCCCAGGTAGCCGAGGCCCAGCTCGGTGAAGACGTTCGACGTGCGGCCCGCCCGCAGCTCCGCGAGGTGCGCGCCCACCGCCCCGGCCGTGGGGGAGTAGGAGCGGCCGTTGTCGTTGAGCACCACCACGACCGGCAGCGAGGACGAGCCGATGTTGTTCAACGCCTCCCACGCCATGCCGCCGGTGAGCGCGCCGTCGCCGACCACCGCCACCACGTGCCGGTCGTGCTCGCCGCGCAGCCGCGCCGCGCGGGCCAGGCCGTCCGCGTAGGACAGGGCGGTGGACGCGTGCGAGTTCTCCACCAGGTCGTGCGGCGACTCCGACCGGCTGGGGTAGCCGGACGGGCCGCCCTCGCGGCGCAGGTCGTCGAACGCGCCCGCGCGGCCGGTGAGCAGCTTGTGCGCGTAGGACTGGTGGCCGGTGTCGAACACGACCCGGTCGCGCGGCGAGCGGAACACCCGGTGCAGCGCCAGGGTCAGCTCCACCACGCCCAGGTTCGACCCGAGGTGCCCGCCGTTGCGGCTCACCACGTCGACCAGGCGGCGCCTCAGGGCGCGGGCCAGCTCGTCCAGCTCGGCGCGGGACAGCGCGGGCAGGTCGGCGTGCCCCACCGCGGGGCGGACCGGCGCGCGGGTGGCGCGGTGGAGAACGGCGTCGGTCATGGTCGCTCCTGGTGCCACGCGGGAAGCCGCCCGGAGAACCGGGACGAGGGCGAACGTGCCGGACGGTGTGGGGTGGTTCAAGCGGACGGGCGGGATTCACGCCAAGAGGTCCACCACGACCACACGGACGTGTGGGCTTGACTCCGCTCTTTCTGGGCAGGTGACGCTGCGTAGTGCACGAGAGCGGGGCCGCGCCACTGCACGGGGCGTATTTTCGGTGAAACCGCTGGTCGGCATTCCGGAATCGGCCCCGAACGGTGACGACGAGCCCGAGCACGCCCGACGGCGCGTCGGGCGGTGTTAGCTTCAGGGTGCCGGGCAGTGACCGTTCCCCACCGCGTGCTCCCGCACATCCCCCGGCCCGATCACGCCCGCGGAGGGGCCATGACCGTCATCGACGCCGCGCGCTGCGACCTGGACGGGGCCCGCGCGGAGGTGGACGCGGAGCTCGACCGCTTCCTGGACGACAAGGCGCGCGCCGCGCCGGACCCGTGCCTGCCGCCGCTGGTGGAGGTGCTGCGCGGGTTCGTCTCGGGCGGGAAGCGCCTGCGCCCGCTGTTCTGCCACGCCGGGTTCGTCGCCGCGGGCGGCGCGCCCGGCGACCCCGCCCCGGCGCTGACCGGCGCGGCCCTGGAGCTGTTCCACACCTTCGCGCTGGTGCACGACGACGTCATGGACCGCTCGGCGCTGCGCCGCGGCCGGCCGACCGTGCACCGGGTGCTGGCCGAGCGGCTCGGCGACGAGCGGGCCGGCACGAGCGCCGCGATCCTCCTGGGCGACCTGTGCTTCGCGTGGTCGGACGAGCTGCTGGACCTGGTGGACCTGGACCCGGCGCGGCGGCGCGGGGTCCGCGCCCTGCTGCACACCATGCGCACCGAGCTGATCGCCGGGCAGTACCTCGACCTGGCGCCGAGGACCCGCGACGCGGTCGACCCGGTGCGCGCCGCGCTGCGGGTGGTCCGGCTCAAGACCGCCCGGTACTCGGTGGAGCTGCCGCTGCGCGTGGGCACGGCCCTGGCCGGTGCGGACACCGCGCTGAAACGGGTGTGCGGGGCCTACGGCAGACCGGTCGGCGAGGCGTTCCAGCTGCGCGACGACCTGTTGGGCGTGTTCGGCGACCCGCACCTGACCGGCAAACCGGCCCTGGACGACCTCAGGGAGGGCAAGCGCACCGCGCTGATGGCGTTGGCGTGGCGGCAGGCCACCCCCGGGCAGCGGGAGGTGATCGCCGCCCTGCACGGCGCGCCGGACCTCGACGGCGAGCGGGCCGAGCGGCTGCGCGCGGTGGTGCGGGCGACCGGGGCCGCGGACCGGGTGGAGCGGATGATCGAGGTGCGCGCGCAGCGGGCGCTGGCCGCCGTGCGCACCGCCGCCCTGGCCCCCGCGGCCAAGCCGCTGCTGACCGAGCTGGTCGCCCTGGCGACCAGGCGCGGGAGGTGAGGCGCTGACGGCGGACCGGGAGTTCACGCTGCGGGCGGTCGACCCGCACGAGGCGCACGGCACGCGCCAGGTGCTCAAGGGCGTCGAGTTCGGCCTGCAGCAGGGGGCTGCCGCGCGTGCCGGCCGGCGAGCCGAAGCCCCGAACCCCCGGTCCGGTCGAGCCCTTTCGGCGTCGGTGGCGTCGGCGCGTCCGGAGTGCGGATAGGGACGCTTCGGCGGGGTAATAACCCCTACATGCAGAGGGCTGACGGCAGGCGACCGGACGGGGTGGACGACGCGACGGTCGAGGCGGTGGGCGCGTTGACCGAGGCGCTGGAGACCACCGAGCGGGCGCGGGGGCACCTGTTCTCGTTCCACCAGTTGACCGGCAAGGCGGACGCGGAGGCGCAGCGGGCCGTGCGGCTGCTGCGCGAGGCGGGGCACGCCGAGCAGGCCGACCGGCTGGAGGCCGAGCTGGTCGGGCGCAACGTGATCCACGGCCGGTGGACGTTCCAGCTCGTCGAGGACTACGACGAGGGCTACTACCGCGTGTTCCGGGAGTGCGAGCGGTCGGTGCGGGACGAACTGGCGGGCGGCGTCCGCCACCTGTACGAGTCCGAGCTGAAGGAGCGCAACACCACCCCCAACCACCCGGGCCACGAACTGAACCCCTAACCCCGCGTGTCCTCCACTAGGACACCGCGTGTCCTCCACTCCGGCACCGCGAGTCGTACGTACAGACCTGCCGTGTCGTACGTTCGCGACCCCTGAGTTCAGCGTTCGCGACGCCCTCGCCCGGCTCGAGGGCGTCGCGAACGCTGAACTCGCGTGTCCTGGACGTACGACTCGCGGGTTCTGGAGGTACGACTCGCGGTGTCCCAGTGGAGGACACGTGGTGCCGGAGTGGAGGACACGCGCGGGGGTCAGGGGCGTTTGGACTGGTCGCGGTTCAGCAGGCGGCGGGCGCGCAGGGCGATCTCCAGGGTCAGGCGCTCCTCCGGGTCGGCCAGGCGGTCGCCGAGCAGCTCCTCCAGCTGGTGCATGCGGTAGCGCACGGTCTGCGGGTGCACGTCGAGGCGCGAGGCGATCTCGCCGATGCCGCCCCGCGTCTCCAGCCACGCCAGCAGCGTGGTCTCCAGCCGCTCGCGCTGCTTCACCGTCAGCCCGGCGAACGCGGCCAGCGCCCGTTCGCTCAGCCGGCCCACCAGGAACTCGTCGGACAGCAGCGCCAGCGTGGCCAGGTGGTCGTCGCACCAGGTCAGCGGCGTGACGGGCAGCAGGCCCCGCCGCACCAGGCCCAGTGCGCGCCGGGCGCACGCCAGCGACTGCCGCGCCTCGGCCAGCGCCACCACCGGTCCCACCGCCGCCCGCCGCCCGCGCAGGTCCAGCTCCACCCGGCCCACCGGGTTGGCGACCACCAGGCACGGCGTCGAGCTCTCCAGGTCCACCAGCACGTCCCGGCCGAGCGCCACCGGCGGGAGCTGGTGCTGGTCCTCCCGGTACTCCAGGGCCACCACGGCGACCCGCTCGGGCAGCGGCCAGTCCGTGGTCGCGGCGAGGTCCGCGACGGAGCGCGCGGACGCCGGCTGGTCGGCCAGCACCAGCTTGAGGAGCTGCCGCCGCCTGCGCTCCAGCGCGCCGCTGGCGTTGGCCTGCGCCTCGGCGTACCCGGCGATGGCCACCCGGCACAGCTCGTCGACCCACGCGAAGATCGCGTCGCCCACCAGGAACAGCGTGTCGGTCGGCACCCCCAGCTCGCGCCCCTGCTCGCTCAGGTGCCGCCACACCACGCGCGCCCCGACCCGCACGGCGGTCTGGAGGGAGTCCATGGTGCGGCCTTCGAGGTACTCGATCCGGCCGCTGTAGCGCAGCACGGCCTCCCAGTCGGCCTGCGCCGCATCGGGGTTGACGATGATGTCGAAGCACTTCGAGATCGCCATCTCGACCGAGCCGACCAGGACCTCGCGGAACTTGCCCTCCAGGGGCTGCGCGTACGCGGGCACCGCCCGGCGGATCTCCCGCACCGCGTCGCGCACCAGGACGCCCGACAGCGGCGCCATCCGCTCGGCCAACTCGGTCGGGATGCTCGCCCAGAGCTGCCGCGCCGCGCTGAACTCGCTCGTCGGGCCGTGCTCGCCGTGGGCCGCCGGTCTGGTCGCCGTGCCGCCGGGGAACGTCCGCTGTCGCGCCAACCCGTTCAGTGAGATCGTCATGCTGCCGCCTCCGCATGCCGAAGCACCGCCTTGGGACTTCGCCCGATCGACACTAAAATCAGCCGTCACGGGGTGTCAAATACTCTTTCCGCCGCCTTGACTCCGTTCACTCTTTCGAGTGAGGGAAAACCTTGTAGCCCGGTCACAACTCCGGTCCGCGGAACGTGCACGCCGGTGATAAATCACGCCTGCCTCCTGGACGGGCGATCGGCGGTTAATGCACTGTGCATTATCTCTGCCACATTTACCCCGGAGGTGCCTTTTGCGAAAGATGTTCTCGTATTCGTTGGTCACGGTGGCGTTGACCGCCGCGCTGACCACCGCGCCGACCGGCTTGACGCCGATGGGCGCCGGGTTCGGCGCGGCGCCCCCCGCCGCGACCGGTATCGCCGACGGGGTTTTCGCCGAACCCGACCCCGGGTTCTACGAGCCGCCGAACCCGTTGCCCGCCGCCGCGCCCGGCGACGTCCTCCGCGCCCGCGCCTCACAAGCGGGCGCCGTGCGCGCCACCGCCCGCGCCTGGCAGGTCATGTACCGGTCCACGGACGCGCTCGGCCGCCCCAACGCGGTGGTCGGCACCGTCCTGGTGCCGAGGTCGGTCGACCCGGCGACCGCGCCCATCGTCGCGTTCGCGGTCGGCACGCACGGCCCCGCGTTCCGGTGCGCGCCCTCCGAGATGCTGCGCATCGGCGCCCTCTACGAGCAGCCCGCGGTCAACGACCTGCTCAACGCGGGCTACGCGGTCGCCGTCACCGACTACGAGGGGTACCGGCCCGACCCCCGGACCACCTACGTCACCGGCCGCTCCGAGGGGCACGCCGTGATCGACGTGGTCCGGGCCGCCCAGCGGCTGCCCGACGCCGGGCTGTCGGCGACCGCGCCGGTCGTGTTCCGCGGCTACTCGCAGGGCGGCGGCGCGGCCATGTGGGCGGGCCAGCTGCACCCGGCGTACGCGCCCGAGCTGCGCCTGGTCGGCGTGGTCGGCGGCGGCGTGCCCGCGGACCTCGTGCAGGTCGCCCTGCCGCTGGACGGCCGCAAGGGCTTCGGCCTGCTCGCGTACTCGCTGATCGGCCTGGACAACGCCTACCCGGAGCTGGACCTGGAGGACTACCTGACCGAGGCGGGCCGGGCGGCGTTCGACCGGATGCGGCGCGAGGCCTGCACGCTCGAACTGCTCGTGGACTACCGCGACCACCGGCTCGCCGACTACACCACGTCGAGCCCGGTGCTCACCCCGCCGTGGCTGGCGCGCGTGCGGGAGAACCAGCTCGGCGGCGAGCCGATCCGCGTGCCCGTGCACCAGTACCACGCCACGGGTGACGACCTGGTCGACTTCGCCCAGGCCAGGGCGTTGCGCGACACGTACTGCCGACTGGGTGCCCAGGTCGACTGGAGGACCTACGACACCGACCACATCACCGCCGTCCACCGGGGCGGCGCGGCGGCCCTGGCGTTCACCGCGGACCGGTTCGCGGGCCGCCCGGCCACGTCCACCTGCTGATGGCCGGTGCACGGCGGAGACCGCCGCGGTGGGGCGCGGCGGTCTCCGGTCCCCGGGAGGGTGCCGGCCGGTCCGGGAGGGGCGCCGCCGGTCCGGGAGGGGTGTGGTGTCAGGCGGGCCTGGCGGTGAGGGCCAGGTCGATCGTGTTGTCGGGACCGGCGGTGAGGCCGCTGATCAGGTCGTTGAACAGGCCGCAGCCGGTCAGCGGCGGGATGGTGTACGTGCCGGACAGCCGGCCGCCGGTGAGCGGGTCGAACCCGGGCGCGGAGGTCAGGTCGATGCTCGCGGGCGCGCTGGTGCGGCAGGTGGGCTCGTTGCTGATCGGGATGCCGAACGCGGTGACCGTCGGCAGCTTGATGGTGACCTTCGAGTTCGACTTCACGCTGCCCGCGCTGAGCGTGCCGGTGGTCTTGCCCTCGGGCACGAACTCGATCTTGGACTCGACCGGCAGGAACCCGAGCACGGTGAACCTGCCCGAGGTCGGCGGCAGCGCCAGGTCGCCGGTGAACCTGCCGGTGGCCAGCTCCAGGTCGGCGTCGAGCCCGCCGGGGCCGAGCTTCACCGAGCCGCCCAGCTTCTTGATCGTCGACGAGCCGTCCAGCGCGTAGGAGTACTTGATGCCGCCCGGCGGGGTGGTCGTGGTGGTCGTCGGCTGGGTGGTCGTCGTGGTCGTGGTGGTGGTGGTCGTCGTGGTGGTCGTGGTCGGGCCGCCGCCCGACACCTCGAACCGGATCAGCTCCGCGTCCTGGCCGGGGTTCAGGGTGCAGTTCGAGGTGAACGTGCCCAGGCCGGTCTCGGTGCCGTCGGCCCGCTTCGGGGTCAACGTGGTGGCGTAGTCGCCGACCGTCACGGTCGTCGTGCCGGCCCGGGGGATGACCGCGGTGGGCACGGCCCCGCTCGCGACCACGTCGAACGCGCCCTGCGCGGGCACCGGTGTCCTCGGCACGGTCAGGCCGGGGATGGCGATGCCCAGCGAGGCGCCCGCGTTGTCCAGCGTCACGCCCGCCTCGGCGGAGCCCTCCACGGTCGCGGCGCCGACCAGCGCCAGGCCCTGCGTCGCGGTCGCCGGCACGGTCACCGTGGCGGAGAAGCCGGTCGTCCTCAGCTCGCCGCCCACCGCGGCGGGCGTGTCGATGGTGGCGCGGATGCGGGTCGCCATCTGCTGGTTGCCGATCAGCGGGAACGGGCAGGTGAACATCAGCGTCTTGTCCACCTGGACGGGGGCCGCGGCGCCGGTGCCGACGGCCGTCAGCAGCCCGGCCACGACGAGCCCGGTCGTCACGCCCGCGGCCAGTGTCGTCTTCAACCTCACGGGTGTTCCTTCCTCGAAATCGCAGAATCTGCGGAATCTGCCGGAAATATGCCGACCGGCGGAAGTTAACGAGCGCCGAGGTGAGCGGGCAAGACCTGTCCGGAAAACCCGCGAAACCCGATAAAAAGCGAGGCGAACATTGAGCGCCACCGATTCGCGCCGCTCACGGGAGGACAAGAACGCGTGCCGGAGGACTCGTATTCGTGCGAAGAAACCGGGTGGGCGGGGCGGCGGGGTTCCGGGGCGTCGGGCGGGAAGTGCCTTGTTAGGCTGGCCGCCGTGCGGAAGACGATCTTGATCACCGGGGCGAGCGCCGGCCTGGGCGCGGAGATGGCCCGCCAGTTCGCCGCGCTCGGCCGCGACCTCGCGCTGTGCGCGCGCCGCACCGACCAGCTCGACGAGCTGCGCCGCGAGCTGGTCGCCGCCCACCCCGGGATCAGGGTGTCGACGCGGCGGCTCGACGTGACCGACCACGACGCGGTGTTCGAGGTGTTCCGGTCGTTCGACGAGGAGTTCGGGGGAGGGGCGGCCGGAGGGCCGGGCGGGGGGTCGGGCGGGCTGGACCGGGTCGTGGTCAACGCCGGCATCGGCGAGGGCAGGCCCGTGGGCACGGGCGGCTTCCACGCCAACAGGCGCACCGCCGAGACGAACTTCGTGGCCGCGCTGGCGCAGTGCGAGGCCGCGATGGAGCTGTTCTACCGCCGGGGCCGGGGCCACCTGGTGCTGATCTCGTCGGTCAGCGCCGTGCGGGGCATGCCGAAGTCCATGGCCACCTACGCCGCCACCAAGGCGGCCGTGTCGTCACTGGCCGAGGGCATCCGGGCGGACACCCTCGGCACCCCGATCGAGGTCAGCGCGATCCTGCCCGGCTACATCCGGTCGGAGATGAACCCCGAGGAACGCGCGCCGCTGCTGGTGGACACGGCGGTGGGCGTGCGGGCGATGGTGCGGGCGATCGAACGTGAGGCCGCCGAGGCGTGCGTGCCCGCGTGGCCGTGGCGCCTGATCGCACCCGTGCTGCGCCACGCGCCGTTGCGGCTGGTCAAGCGCGTGCTCTAGGCGTCCTCCTCTTCCTTCTCCTCGCCGCGGCGGCGCAGGAACGAGAAGCCGGGGATGCCGAGGATCGCCTGCTTCATGTCCTTGGTGACCTCCAGCAGCTGGTGGATCTCCGGGCCGACCTTGTCCAGCGTGGTCAGGATCGGCAGCACGTCCTCCATGATGTGCTTGGTCAGCACCGGGAGCTGGTCCACCAGCTCGATCGCGGCGTCCACCTCGTGCGGCGACAGGTCGTGCACGAAGCGCTGCGCCAGCGGGTGCGCCTGCCGCGCCAGCGGCGCGTAGTCGTCCATCAGCTCGCGCGACACCCGGGCGGTCCGGGCGACGTCGGCGGTGATGCCGTCCGCCGAGGCGGTGACCGCCTTCGCCCGCTCGACCAGGGCCTCGGTCTCGTCCAGCACGCGCTCGGTGCGCGCGACCAGCCCGTCGGCCCGGCGGACCACGGACTCGGCCGCGCCGAGCAGGTCCAGCACCCGGCCGGGCACGGCCACGGCGGTCTCCACGGTGGTCCTCGCCAGTGAGAACAGGGCGCGCGGCGTCAGCTCCATGCCCACCACTCTGCCGTACCGGGACGTGCCGGGCTCGCCCGTGATCCTCGAACGTCGCCCCGCCAGAGGACCGGAGGTGGTCAGGCCGGCACTTCCTCCGGCACTCCCTCCTCCGCGAACTGCGTCCGGTACAGCTCCTCGTAGCGCCCACCCGCGGCGAGCAGGTCCGCGTGCGTGCCCCGCTCCACCACCCGGCCGTCCTCCACCACCAGGATCAGGTCCGCCGCCCGGATCGTCGACAGCCGGTGCGCGATGACCACCGCCGTCCGCCCGTCCAGCGCCTCGCCCAGCGCGGCCTGCACCGCGGCCTCCGAGGTGGAGTCCAGGTGCGCCGTGGCCTCGTCCAGGATCACCACGCGCGGCTTGGCCAGCAGCAGCCGGGCGATCGTCAACCGCTGCCGCTCACCGCCGGACAGCCGGTAGCCCCGCTCGCCGACCACGGTGTCCAGCCCGTCCGGCAGCGACTCCACCAGGTCGGCCAGCCGCGCCCGCCGCAGCACCTCCCACAGCTCCTCCTCGGTCGCCGACGGCTGCGCCAGCAGCAGGTTCGACCTGATCGACTCGTGGAACAGGTGACCGTCCTGGGTCACCATGCCCAGCACGTCCCGGACCGAGTCGGCGGTCAGGTCGCGCACGTCCACGCCGGACAGCCGCACCGCGCCCGAGTCCACGTCGTAGAGCCGGGGCAGCAGCGAGGCGATCGTGGACTTCCCCGCGCCCGACGAGCCGACCAGCGCCACCACCTGGCCCGGCTCGGCCCGGAAGCTGACGTCGTGCAGCACCTCGGCGCCGCCCCGCGTGTCCAGCACCGCCACCTCCTCCAGCGACGCCAGGGAGACCTTGTCGGCCGACGGGTAGGCGAACCGGACGTTCTCGAACTCCACCGAGACGGGGCCGTCGGGCACCTGCCGCGCGTCGGGCTTCTCCGTGATCAGCGGCTCCAGGTCGAGCACCTCGAACACCCGCTCGAAGCTCACCAGCGCGCTCATCACCTCGACCCGCGCGCTGGCGAGGGCCGTGAGCGGGGCGTACAGCCTGGTCAGCAGGAGGGCGAGCGCGACCACCGAACCCGGGTCCAGCTCCCCGCGCAGCGCGTAGAACCCGCCCAGGCCGTAGACCAGGGCCAGCGCCAGCGCCGACACCAGCGTCAACGCGGTGAGGAACACCGTCTGCACCATCGCCGAGCGCACCCCGATGTCCCGCACCCGCCGTGCCCGGACCTCGAACTCCCCCGACTCGTGGGCGGGCCGCCCGAACAGCTTCACCAGCGTCGCGCCCGGCGCCGAGAACCGCTCGGTCATCTGGGTGCTCATCGTCGCGTTGTGGTTGGCCGCCTCGCGCTCCAGCCGCGCCAGTCGGGAACCCATCCGCCGCGCGGGCACCACGAACACCGGCAGCAGGACCAGCGCGAGCAGGGTGATCTGCCACGACAGGCCGATCATCACGACGAGGGTCAGCACCAGCATGACCACGTTGCCCGCCACGCCCGCGAGCGTGTCGCTGAACGCCCGCTGCGCCCCGATCACGTCGTTGTTGAGCCGGCTCACCAGCGCCCCGGTCCGGGTGCGGGTGAAGAAGGCGATGGGCATCCGCTGCACGTGGTCGAAGACGGTCGTCCGCAGGTCCAGGATCAGGTCCTCGCCTATGCTCGCGGACAACCACCTGGTCAGCAGGCCCAGCGCCGCCTCGGCCACCGCGATGCCCGCGATGACGCCGGCCAGCCCGAGGACGACCCCGGTGGCCGAGCCGTTGACGATCGCGTCCACGACCCGCCCGGCCAGCACGGGCGTCACCACCGCCAGCACCGCCATGACCACGCTGAGCGCCAGGTACTGGAACAGCCGGGTCCGGCGCGGCCGCGCGAAGGCCCAGATGCGGCGGAGAGTGGCGGCGGAGAAGGGCCGTTTGTCGTCTTGGGCGTTCGTGACGTGGTACAGCGACATCCAGGCGGTGGTTTCCATGTCCATGGGCGGAACGCTAAGACCTGGAGTTGAGTGGAGGTCAACGGGTTTTCGGCTTTTCGGCCAAGTCGGGAATGGGGGCAGGGGGAGGGGCGTTGAGAGGGGGAGGACTGTCAGCACTGGATGTGCGTGGCTGTGCGCACCCGGCACGAGCACTGGCTGTGCGCACTTGTACGAGCACTAGGGGAGGCACGACGTGGCGCTGGATCCGGAGGAGTTGTTCGAAGTCGACTCCGACGTCCCGGACCTGACCGGAGCGGTGCTGCTGCACCACTTCGACGGCTTCATGGACGCCGGTGCGGCCGGTTCGGTGCTGGTCAACCACCTGCTGGAGACGCACGAGCACCGCGTGATCGCCCGGTTCGACGTCGACGGGCTGATCGACTACCGCGCCCGTCGGCCGACGATGACCTACGCCACCGACCGGTGGGAGGACTACGCCGCGCCCGAGCTGGTGGTCCACCTGCTGCACGACGCGGTGGGCACGCCGTTCCTGGTGATGACCGGACCGGAGCCGGACCGCAGGTGGGAGGCGGTGGTCGCCGGGATCCGGTCGCTGGTCGAGCGCTGGGGCGTGCGGCTCGCCGTCAGCTTCCACGGCATCCCGATGGGGGTGCCCCACACCCGCAAGCTGTCCGTGATCTCGCACGCGACCAGGCCCGAGCTGGTGGTGGAGAAGTCGCCGTTCAACCGGGTGCAGGTGCCGGGGAACCTGTCGGCGCTGCTGGAGCTGCGCCTCGGGCAGGCCGGGCACGACGCCATGGGGTTCGCGGCTTACGTGCCGCACTACCTGTCCCAGAGCACGTACCCGGCGGCGGCGCTGGGGCTGCTGGAGTCGATCACGAGGTCGACGGGGTTGGCGCTGCCGGCCGGGGCCGTCCAGGAGGCCTCGCGGCGGACGGATGCCGAGATCGCTCGCCAGGTGGCGGAGTCGGCCGAGATCGCGCAGGTCGTCGAGGCGTTGGAGCGTCAGTACGACGCGTTCGCGGAGGCGTCGGAGAACCTGCTGGTGTCGGGGGACGAGCCGTTGCCCAGCGCTGATGAGATCGGGGCCGAGTTCGAGCGGTTCCTGGCTGATCAGCAGCGCGACGTCTAGTCGACGTCTAGATGTAGAGGTCTGCCAGGAGTTCGTACGAGGTGAGCAGGGCCGTTCGGTCGTGCGTGCTGGTGGTGACGAGGACTTCGTCGGCGGCGGTGTGCTCGACCAGGGCGTCCAGGGCTTTGGCCACCTCGGTGGGGGTGCCGTGGACGTGCCCCTCCAGGGACTGCTCGAAGAGGGCGCGCTCCCGGGGGGTCATGGGGGTGGCCCGGATCTCGGCCGGGGTGGCCAGGGGCGGGAATTCGCCCCTGGTGCGGGAGTGCGCCATGGCCCAGGCCTCCGGGATCAGGAGTTCTCGCGCTTCGGCGGTCGTCGGCGCCACGGCGACGGTGGTGGAGACCACCGTGTAGGGGGATGACGCCCAGGGGGACGGGCGGAACTCGGCGCGGTAGGTGTTGATCGCGTCGAGCAGCGCCCGTTCGCCCCGGAAGGTGCCGATGACCAGCGGCAGGCCGTGCTCGGCGGCTGTCCTGGCGCTGGCGCCGGTGGCCAGGACGAAGGGCTGCGGGCGGAGACCGGGGGCCGGGTAGGCGCGCACCGGGTTCTCGTCCGTGAAGTAGGCGAGCAGTTCCCGGAGTTTCGGGACGAAGGTGTCGGCGTCCTCCTTGGGGTGGCCCAGGGCTTTGCGGACCTCGTTGGTGAAGCCCACGGATTTGCCCAGGCCCAGGTCGATCCGGCCCGGGAAGAGGGATTCCAGCACGCCGAATTGTTCGGCGGTGAGGATGGGTTGGTGGTTGGGCAGCATCACGCCGCCGGTGCCCACGCGGATGGTCTTGGTGGCGGCGGCGACGGCCGCGGCCAGGACGGTGGGGGCCGAGCCCGCCACGCCGGGGACGCCGTGGTGCTCGGAGACCCAGAAGCGGTGGTAGCCGAGGGCTTCCGCGTGCTGGGCGAAGGTGGTGGTGTCCCGCAGGGCTTCGGCGGGGGTGTGGCCGGAGCGGGTGCGGGAGCGATCCAGCACGGAGAGCTTCACGTTGGGGTCAACGTGGGGGGTGGGGTGGGGATTCCTTGTGGTGTGGCGGGCTTTTGAAGATCAAGAGATTAAGAGCGGTCGCTCGCCGCTGGGCAGGCCTCCGGGGAGGAAAAGCAACTTGCTGCTCGTGGTCTCCCCGTATGGCCTGCCTGAGGCAACCACACTCCGCAAGGGGTGCCGAGGGGGGGGTACCCATTAAACTCGCGGTATGGCTG
>NZ_JBHWIE010000037.1:0-45531 GCF_042732085.1 Actinosynnema sp. NPDC059797 | reverse complement strand
GCGTTCGACGGCGGTCGCGGCGCCGATCTCGTTGGTCGGGGTGAAGCGGTGCCCCAGGGCTTGCAGGGCCTGCGCCTCCGAGGTGGCCAGGAAGGCGGGTTCGGCCTGCGTGCTCGCGGCGTTGCGCTGGGAGGCGCGCGGCGCGGCGATGGCCTCGACGAGCGGCGTGCCCCGGTCCAGCCGCTGGACCAGCACCTGGAGGACCGTGGTGATGATGCTCGCGCCGCCGGGCGAGCCGAGGGCCAGCACCGGCTTGCCGTGGTCCAGCACGATCGTCGGCGACATGGACGAGCGCGGGCGCTTGCCGGGGCCGGGCAGGTTCGGGTCGGGCACGCCCGGCGTGACCGGGGTGAACGAGAAGTCGGTCAGCTCGTTGTTGAGCAGGAAGCCCCGGCCGGGCACGACGATGCCGCTGCCGCCCTCCTGCTCGATGGTCAGCGTGTAGGCGACGACGTTGCCCCAGCGGTCGGCGACGGTGAGGTGCGTGGTGTCCGTGCCCTCGTACGGGGTCGCGGCGGGTTCGCCGGTGGTCGCGCACGGAGCCGGGTTGCGCGGGTCACCGGGGGCGACGGGGCTGGTCAGGGCCTTGGTCGGGTCGATGAGGCACGCCCGGCTGTCGGCGAAGCGCTGGGACAGCAGCTCCCGGGTCGGGACGTCGGCGGCCGCCGGGTCGCCCACCCACCGGTTGCGGTCGGCGAAGGACAGGCGGCTCGCCTCCAGGAACCGGTGCAGGTACTGGGTGGGCGTCTCCTCGGCGAGCTTCGTGGTCTCCAGGATGTTCAGGGCCTCGCCGACCGTGGTGCCGCCGGACGAGGGCGGGGCCATGCCGAACACGTCGAGGCCCCGGTAGCGGACGCGGGTCGGCTCGCGGTTCGCGACGGTGTAGCCGCGCAGGTCGGCGGTCGTCATCCCGCCCGACCGGACCTCGCGGGTGGCCCCGGCGACGACCGGCGGCTGCTGGACGGTCCGCGCCACCTCGCGGGCCAGGTCGCCCTCGTAGAAGGTGCGGACGCCCTTCCTGCGCAGCTCGCGGTAGGTGTCGGCGAGGTCCGGGTTGCGGAACGTGCTGCCGACGGCGGGCGGCGTCCCGTTCGGCAGGTACAGCTCGCGGGACGAGGTGAAGTCCGCGAACCGGGCGGCGTTCTCGGTGACCTGGCGGTTGAAGGTGGCGTCCACCTGGAAGCCGCGCCGGGCCAGGTCCTCGGCCGGCTTGACGGCCCGGTCCAGCGAGAAGGTGCCCCACCTGCGGAGCGCCTGCTCCCAGGTCTTGGGCGTGCCGGGCACCCCGACCGACAGCCCGCTGGTGACGGCCTCCGCGAACGGGATCACCGCCCCGTCCTCGACGAACAGGTCGGCGTCGGCGGAGGCGGGCGCGGTCTCCCGACCGTCCAATGTGGAGACCTTGCGCGTGCGGGCGTCGTAGTGGACGAAGAAGCCGCCACCGCCGATGCCGGCGGAGAACGGGTCGGTGACGCCCAGCGCGGCGGCGGTGGCGACGGCGGCGTCCACCGCGTTCCCACCTCGGCGCAGGACCTCGATCCCGATCTGCGAGGCGTCGGGATCGATGCTGGACACCACCCCACCACTACCAACGGCTTCGGGCACCCGTGGCGGCGCGGCGGCGGCGGCGGCACCCGCGACGGCGGGCAGGAGCGGGACGAGGAGGAGGGATGCGAGGACGCTGGCGACAGTCGACCGGAGCATCGTTCCCTTCTACTCCAAGCCGGCGGAAACCTGAACCTCCCGAGTGGCTGGTTCCCGATGGGTGAGTACGGGGCGACGAGGTGGAGGGGCGAGGAGGAAGGGGCCGAGGCGAAGGGGCGCGAAGGGGTTCGGCCGGCCTGACCCGGGGTTCGGTTCGGCGGGTCAGAGGACTTCGAGCGGGTCCAGTTTCACGCGGACCGCCTCGGGTTCTTTTCGTGCGCTGCGCACCGCTTGGACCTCGCCGAGGATCGCGGCCAGGGTTCGGCCGTCCGGGCGGGCCACCCGGACCAGGGCTCGTTCCCTGTCCTCGTCCAGTGGGACCGGCCCCAGGACCTCCCCGCTCGGGGGCAGGTGGAGGTCTTCGAGGACGGCGGCCAGCGCGTCGCGGGAGCCGTCCACCGTGGCCATGCGCACCGCCGGCGGGAAGCCCAGCTCCTCCCTCGCCGCCAGTTCCTGCCTGGCGTGCCACACCGGGTCCCAGCGGACCAGGGCCTGCACCGGCGCCAGGGACGAGTCGGCGACCACCACGACCCGGCCCGCCTCGTGCACCAGCGCCGCCGCCGTCATCCAGCGGCGCAGGGCCTCCTCGGCGGCTCGCAGGTCGGCGCGGCCCAGCAGGGCCCAGCCGTCCAGGAGCAGGGCGGCTCCGTAGCCGCCCGGGGCCACCGGTTCCGCGCCGGGGGTCGCCACCACCAGCGACCGGCCGCCGGGCACGGTGGACAGCACCTCGTCGCCGCCCGACGTGCGGACCGGGACGCCGTTGAACGCGCGGCCCAGCTCCTCGGCCGTCCGGCGGGCGCCGATGACCTGCCCGCGCAGGCGGCGCGAGCCGCAGTTCGGACAGCGGAAGGCGGCTTCCGTCGCACCGCACCAGCGGCAGTACGCGGGCCTGGGCTCGCCGTCCCGCGTGCCGCCCGGCAGGGCCAGCGGTCCCGCGCAGCGGCGGCACCGGGCGGGCGACCGGCACTGGCCGCACGCCAGCGCCGGCACGTAGCCCCGGCGCGGCACCTGGATCAGGACCGGGGTGTCGGCCGACAGCGCGGCTCGGGCCGCGTCGAACGCGATGGACGGGAGCCTCGCCGATCTCGCCGCCGGGTCCTTCACCTCCTGCCAGTCGTTGTCGCCGACGGCCGCCACGCGCGGCGCCACCGAGCGCAGCGTGTCGCGGGACGCCACCACCTCGTGCGCCCAGCCGCTGTCGACCAGCACCTGGGCCTCGGCGGTCCGGGCGAAACCGCCGACCAGGAACGAGGCCCCGGTCAGGTGCGAGCGCTGCACCAGCACGTCGCGCACGTTCGGGTACGGCATCCTGGGTTCGGCGTGCAGGTCGTCGCCGTCGTCCCACACCACGACCAGGCCCAGGTCGTGCACCGGCGCGAACGCCGCCCCGCGCGTGCCGAGCACCACCCGCACCGAACCCCGCCGCACGGCCAGCCACCTCTTGTACCGCTCGGCGGGCCCGAGGTCGGCCGACAGCGCCACCACGTCCGCCTCGTGCATGAGCGCCAGGCACGCCTCGTGCAGCCGCGCCAGGTCCCGGTGGTCCGGCACGACCACCAGCGCGCCCCTGCCGGTGCTCGCCATCGACGCCGCCGCCTCGGCCAGCCGGGCCGGCCAGTCCTCGGCGGGCAGCGCCTGCCACACCGCCCTGGCGGCACGGCCCGAGCGCAGCGCTTCGAGCAGGCGCGGCCCCAGCGGGTACCGCTCCCAGCCCTCGCCCGAGGGCGCCGCCGGCGCGGGCCCCGGCTCCGGCGACGGCTTCGCCTCGGCCCGCGCGTGCCGGGGCGGGATGGCCATGCGCAGCACGTCGATCAACGACCCGGCGTACCGGTCGGCCACCGCCCGCGCCAGCTCCGCCACCTCGGGGGACAGCACCGGCTCCGGCGAGATCACCCGGTCCAGGAACGTGAGCTTCCGGTCGTACTCCGACGACTCCGCCCGTTCCAGCAGGTAGCCGTCCACCAGTTGCCCCGCGAACCGCACCCGGACCCGGCAGCCGGGCACCGCGTCCGCGTCCTGCTCCGCGGAGACCTGGTAGTCGAACGGGCGGTCCAGGTGCGCCAACGGCACGTCGACGCACACGCGGGCAACCGGCATCGAGGCGGCGGGGACCCGCTCCCCGCGCCTGGTGCTCGCCTTGCCCGCCACGGAGGGAGGTCTACCAGAGACCGCTGTGGACGCCCTCGCCCCGGGTGGCCGCCACCGGCCCGTCACGACCGCGTTCGGCAACCGGTGGCAGGGAAGGGACGAGAGAGGAGGGAGAGGAACCGGTCAGAGGAGTTGTCGTGGTCATGGATTTAGTATCGAACAGGTGTTCGACTGGGGCAAGTTCCCTATCGGGTGATCATCCGGAGATGCTCTCCCGGCCGTTCTCCACGTGCCCGGCCAGCCTGCGGTGGAACGCGCCGCAGGCCACCACCACGTCGTACCACCCGTGGCGAAACTCGGTCAGCCACGGCACCGACCGGCGGCGGCCGGGGCGCACGACCACCTTGAAGTCCCGCCCGTCGCCGGTGATCGAGAACGTCGCGTCCGACGTGCCGGAGTTCGCCAGCACCACGCTCAGCACCCGGCTGTGCCCGTGCACCGACGACGACGCGGACACCGACTCGCCGCGCTCCCCAGCGAACTCCCGCCGGAAGCCGTTCGGGCCGATGAGCGTGAACCGGTACGAGCCGCCGAACGGCACCGCGAAGTCCTCCGACGAGCGCACGTCGAAGTGCACCGGGAACTCGAACTCCCCCGCGTACGGGTACAGCGCGAGGTGCACGCTCTCCGCCCCGGAGTTCAGCAACGTCACCCGCACCTCCCCGCCCTCGGCGACCCCGAACGCGTCCGGCTGGTACGGCAGCGCCCGCGCGGGCCGGACGCCCGGCTCCTGCACCGGCATCCGCTGGTCCGCGGGCGGCGTCGGCCGCCAGCGCGGCGAGGCGGGCGGCACCTCGGGCGGCGGCGCGAGCGCGGGCCGGCGCAGGCGGCGGCCGAAGTCGAACGCCGAGGTCAGGTCGCCGCACGCGGTGCGCCGCCAGGCGCTGATGTCCGGCGCGGGCACGCCGAGCCAGCGCTCCAGGAAGCGGGTCGTGGAGGTGTGGTCGAACACCTGGGAGTTGACGTAACCGCCGACGGTCCAGGGCGACACCACGGTCATCGGCACGCGCGGGCCGAGGCCGAGCGGCCGGTCGCCCGCGTGCTCGTCGGCGACCCCGGCGGGCGGGCGCGGCGGCGGGACGTGGTCGAAGTAGCCGTCGTTCTCGTCGTAGGTGATGAACAGCGCCGTGGTGTCCCACACCTCCGGCACGGAGGCCAGGGCGTCCAGCACCTGGTAGGTGAGCGCCGCGCCGGCGGCGGGCGAGGACGCGCCGGGGTGCTCGGACCCGGTGGACGGCGCCACCAGGTACGAGACCCGGGGCAGCCGGCCGGCGGTCACGTCGGCGCGGAACTCCGCCGCGAGGGCGCCGGGCCGCACGCGGCGCAGGCCGCGGTCGTAGAGCGCGCGCTCCTCCGGCGTGAGGGCCTGCACGCCCTCCTCCAGCTCGGCCAGCACCTTCTCCGGCTCCGCGGAGCGCGCCAACGCGGCGTAGAAGGAGTCGAGGCTGCGGTGCCCGCCGCGCAGCGCCTTGCGCGCGACCTCCTTGAAGCGGGTGAAGAACTCCAGGTTGTTGTCCTGGAAGTTGTCCCACTCCTGGTAGACGCGCCAGGAGTGGCCGGCCTCCTGGAGCCGCTCGGCGTAGGTCCGCCACGGGTAACCGGGGTGGGTGTCCTCCGCGTAGGCGGCGTTGGTGACCGCTCGTTCACCGGATGCCTCGAACCCGGTGTAGCCGCTGACCCAGTAGTTGCGGTTGGGGCTCGTGGAGGTGGGGACGGAGCAGTGGTAGGCGTCGCAGAGGGTGAACGTGTCGGCCAGCTCGTAGTGGAACGGCAGGTCCCGGCGGTCGTAGTAGGCCATGGTCGCGGGGGTCTTCGCGGGGACCCAGGAGTCGTGCCAGCCGCCGCGCAGGGCCCGGTGACCGCCGTCCCAGCTGTGGTCGAGGTCGCCGATGTACTGGGCGTCGCCCGCGCCGCCGCGGACCGGGAACGGCAGGGTGCCGCCCTGGTCGAACACGCCGTCCAGGGCGTTGCGGTCGGAGAAGCCGCGGACGCCGCGCAGCGTGCCGTAGTAGTGGTCGAACGACCGGTTCTCCTGCATCAGCAGCACGACGTGCTCGATGGCGGACAGCCCGCCGCGGCGCGGTTCGCGGGCCAGGGCCCGGTGCACCGAGGGCGGCAGGAGGGAACCCGCCACGGCGGCGGTCAGCAGGGCGCGGCGTGAGACGACCATGGGCACGGTGTCTAGTGACCGGAGGTGAACCGGCGGCCACGCCGGCGTGGCGGGCAGCGGCCGGCCGCCGGAATTGTGCCCGCCGGGCGGTGTGCCCGGGGAGGGCCGAGGTGCAGTCCGCGCCGAACAGGACTTCCGGGTTCACGGAGGGTGCCCGATGCCCCGGGCACCCCTTCCCGCCGCGCGACTGCCGGTCCGGGCCGCGGCGGGCAGGCGTCGACCGCGAGCCGCTGGAGGTGCCCGGCGCGCACCACGGCTTCGACGCGGTCCGCGGGAAGGCGCCGGTCTCCCGCGCCTCCGTGGACGCGCAGGTCGCGGCGCCGGCCGGCGGCCTCGCGCCCCGGGGCCGACGGCCCCGGGTCAGGCCCCCGCGGCGGCGCGGAGGTCGGTCGCGCGGTCCGTGCTCTCCCACGGCAGGTCGACGTCCGTGCGGCCGAAGTGGCCGTAGGCGGCGGTCGGGGCGTAGATCGGGCGCAGCAGGTCCAGGTCGCGGATGATCGCGGCCGGGCGGAGGTCGAAGACCTCCTGGATGGCCTGCTGGATCTTCTGCGGGTCCACCGTCTCGGTGCCGAAGGTCTCCACGAACAGCCCGACCGGGGCGGCCTTGCCGATCGCGTACGCCACCTGCACCTCGATGCGCGTGGCCAGGCCCGCGGCCACGGCGTTCTTCGCCACCCAGCGCATCGCGTACGCGGCCGACCGGTCCACCTTCGACGGGTCCTTGCCGGAGAACGCGCCGCCGCCGTGGCGGGCCATGCCGCCGTAGGTGTCGACGATGATCTTGCGGCCGGTCAGGCCCGCGTCGCCCATCGGGCCGCCGATGACGAACCGGCCGGTGGGGTTGACCAGCAGCCTCACGGCGGAGGTGTCCAGCTCGAGCGCGGCGATCTCGGGCGCCACCACCTGCTCGCGCACGTCGACGCCGAGCAGCTTCTCCAGGTCGATGCCGTCGGCGTGCTGCGTGGACACGACCACGGTGTCCAGGCGCACCGGCTGGTCGCCCGCGTACTCGATGGTGACCTGGGTCTTGCCGTCGGGCCGCAGGTACGGCACGGTGCCGTCCTTGCGGACCGCGGTCAGCCGCCGGGACAGGCGGTGGGCCAGCGCGATCGGCAGCGGCATCAGCTCGGGGGTGTCGGTGCAGGCGTAGCCGAACATCAGGCCCTGGTCGCCGGCGCCCTGCTTGGCGATGTCGTCCTGCTCGCCCTCGACCCGCTGCTCGAACGCGGTGTCCACGCCCTGCGCGATGTCGGGCGACTGGGCGCCGATGGCCACGTTGACCCCGCAGGAGTGGCCGTCGAAGCCCTTGGCCGACGAGTCGTAGCCGATCTCCAGGATCTTGTCCCGCACGATCGACGGGATGTCCGCGTAGACCTCGGTGGTCACCTCGCCCGCGACGTGCACCTGACCGGTGGTGACCAGGGTCTCCACGGCCACGCGCGAGCGGGGGTCCTTGGCCAGCAGCGCGTCCAGGATCGAGTCGCTGATCGCGTCGCAGATCTTGTCGGGGTGCCCCTCGGTCACAGACTCGCTGGTGAACAGCCTGCTGCTGTGCTGGCTCACGGCACTCCCTAGCTAGACCTATCCGACAACAGGTCAAGCTTACTGAGCCCGACCAGGGTCTTCCTCAATGTTCGGTCGAGGACGCAATGGCGTCCCACACAACGGACGCCAGTTGCGCTTTCGAGCCGTGCGGGATGGGGGTCTCCGCGCCGCCCGAGGAGAGCAGCCAGCCGGCGTTGTCCTCGACCTCGAACGCCTTGCCGTCGCCGACCGCGTTGACCACGAGCCAGTCGCAGCCCTTGCGCTTGAGCTTGGCGCGGCCGTAGCCGAGCACGTCGGTCTCGCCGTCGCCGGTCTCGGCGGCGAAGCCCACGACGACCTGGCCGGGGCGCCGGGTGGCGACCAGCTCGGCCAGGACGTCCGGGTTGCGGGCGAGCGCGACGGGGTCCGGGTCGCGGTCCCCCTTCTTGATCTTGTGCTCGGCGAGGTCGACCGGCCGGAAGTCCGCCACGGCGGCGGCCATCACCAGCACGTCGGCGGTCTCGGCGGCGGAGCGCATCGCCGCGCGCAGCTCCTCGGCGGAGCCGACGCGCACCAGGTCCGCGCCCGCGGGGGTGGCCAGGTCGGCGGTGTGCGCGGCGACGAGCGTGACGCGCGCGCCCCGCTGGGCGGCGACCCTGGCCAGGGCGTAGCCCTGCCGGCCGGACGAGCGGTTGCCCAGGTAGCGCACGGGGTCGAGCGGTTCGCGGGTGCCGCCCGCGGACACCACGACGTGCCGGCCCTCCAGGTCGCGCGGCAGCGCGTCGGGGCGCGCCAGCAGCAGCCGCGCCAGGTCCACGATCTCCGCGGGCTCGGGGAGCCTGCCCTTGCCGGTGTCCTTGCCGGTGAGCCTGCCGCTGGCGGGCTCGGCCACCACGACGCCGCGCGAGCGCAGCAGCGCCACGTTGGCCCGGGTGGCCGGGTGCTCCCACATCTCCGTGTGCATCGCGGGCACGAGCAGGACCGGGCAGCGCGCGGTCAGCAGCGTGTTGGTGAGCAGGTCGTCGGCCAGGCCGTGGGCGGCCTTGGCGATCAGGTTGGCCGTGGCGGGCGCCACGACGACCAGGTCGGCGGTCTGCCCCAGCTTCACGTGCGGCACCGAGGGGACGTCCTCGAACACCCCCGCCTGCACGGGCTGTCCGGACAGCGCCTCGAACGTCGCCGCGCCGACGAACTTCAACGCCCCGTCGGTGGGCACGACGCGCACGGAGTGGCCGGACTCGGTGAGCCGGCGCAGCACCTCGCACGCCTTGTACGCGGCGATGCCCCCTCCGACCCCGAGGACGATCCTGGGCCGGTCGGGGGCGTCGACGGTCCCGGTCACTCGCCTTCGGTGTGCTCGAGGAGACCGGCGTGGATCTCCCGGAGCGCGATCGACAGCGGCTTCTCGCGCGGACCGGGCTCGACCAGCGGGCCGACGTACTCGAGCAGGCCCTCGCCGAGCTGCGCGTAGTAGTCGTTGATCTGGCGCGCCCGCTTGGCCGCGTAGATCACCAGCGCGTACTTCGAGCTGACCTGCTCCAGCAGGTCGTCGATCGGCGGGTTGGTGATGCCCTCCGGAGAACCCGACAGCGGGCCCAGCTCGGTGTGCGTGGTCACTCGTCAACGCTCCTGCGGTTGGTGTGCGTTCGGGGTCGTCCCGCGCCTGCCGCGCACGCGTCAGGGCGTGCCGGGCACTGGGCCGACCACCAAGTTTAGCAAGCTCGCGGCAGCCGCCTCGACGTCGTCGTTCACCACGACCTCGTCGAACTCCGGTTCGGCCGCCAGCTCCTCGCGGGCGATCTCCAGCCGGCGGGCCACCACGGCGGGGTCCTCGGTGCCGCGGCCGACCAGCCGGCCGACCAGGTGGTCCCAGGACGGCGGCGCCAGCATGACCAGCTGGGCCTCCGGCATGGCGGCCCGGACCTGGCGCGCGCCCTGCAGCTCGATCTCCAGCAGGGACGGCTTGCCGGACGCCAGGGCCCGCACGACGGGTTCCCGGGGGGTGCCGTAGCAGTTGCCCGCGAACTCGGCGTGCTCCAGCAGCTCGCCGCTCCGGGCCATCCGGCGGAACTCGGCCACGTCGACGAAGTGGTAGTGCACCCCGTCGACCTCGCCCGGTCTCGGCTTCCTGGTGGTCACCGAGACGCTGAAGTGGATGTCGGGCCCCATGCGGCGCAGCTCGGCCAGCACGCTGGACTTGCCGACGCCGGAGGGCCCGGACAGGACGGTGAGGCGGGGCCGGGCGCGTGCGCCCGACCCCGCCCCGGTGCCATCACTCACTCGCCGCTGAACTCGGTGAGCAGCGCCTTGCGCTGCCGCTCACCGAGGCCGCGCAGCCGACGGCTCGGCGCGATCTCCAGGCGCTCCATGATCTGCTGCGCGCGAACCTTGCCGACGCCCGGAAGGGCTTCGAGCAGCGCGGACACCTTCATCTTGCCAAGGACCTCGTCGCTCTCGGCGGCCTTCAGCACGTCCGTCAGGGTCGTGCCGCCACGCTTGAGGCGCTCCTTGAGCTCAGCCCGAGCGCGACGAGCGGCAGCAGCCTTCTCCAGCGCTGCGGCCCGCTGCTCCTCGGTAAGCTGGGGAAGGGCCACGATTTCCTCCGTGGTGTGGGAATTTCAATTCTGGATCGGTGCCGCGACCGTACCGAGCGCAATTGCCTGGGTACAACGTGGGTCCCAGTCAGGTGAATCTTTCAGCGCTGGTGTGGTGCGGCGGGTGGTAGTAGTACCAACACCCTCCAACAGGCCCATCACCGCCACCGGTAACGCCCTGCGCACGCCCTGTGTGGTATGCGCTCGATGGGGGATGGACCCGTCGGTGGACTGGACCGTACCAGGGACCGTTTGCGCTGGTGAGCGGACCACGCGAAGCGTGTCGCGATTTGATCGTGATCACATCTCCAGCGAGCACCGCACGGCGTCCACCGCAGACCGCAAGGATGCGGTCTCCGGACCGTGCCTGAGCACGTCCCGGGAGGACGTCGGCAGCACCCCGCGCAGGTCCTCGCCGAACAGCGCGCGCAGGTCCCCGACCGTGCCGCCCTGGGCCCCGAAACCCGGCGCCAGGATGGGTCCTCGCAGGTCAGAGAGGTCGAGGTCGAGTTCGCCCACGGTCGCGCCGATCACCAGCCCGACGTCGCCGAGCGGCTCGGCGCCCGCGTTCGCGCGGGCCGCCTCGTCCACCACCGACTGCGCCACCGAACGCCCGCCGGGACCCGTGGCGCGCTGCACCGAAGCCCCCTCCGGATTCGAAGTCAACGCGAGCGCGAATATTCCGCGGCCGCTCGCCGCGGCGGCTTCCAGGGCGGGTCGCAGCGAGCCGAACCCGAGGTACGGCGACACGGTGACCGCGTCGCCGGCCAGGGGCGACCCCTCGGTCAGGTACGCCGCCGCGTAGGCGGCCATGGTCGAGCCGATGTCCCCGCGCTTGGCGTCCACCAGGACGAGCGTGCCGCTGCCGCGCAGGTCGGAAATGACCCTTTCCAGCACCGCCACGCCTTTCGAGCCGTACGCCTCGAAGAACGCGGACTGCGGTTTCACCACCGCCACGCGGCCGCCGAACGCCTCGACGCACGTGAGCGCGAAGCGCTCCAGCCCGGAGGCGTCCTGGGGCAGGCCCCAGGACGCCAGCAGGCCGGGGTGGGGGTCGATGCCGACGCACAGCGGGCCGTGCCGGTCGACGGCCTCGGCCAGGCGCTCCCCGAACCTCATTCGCCACCCCGCAGGGCCGCCTGGAGGGCCTGGAGGGGCCGCACGCCGATGTCGCCGCGGATGGCCGCCTCGATGCCGTGCACGGCCGCCGCCGCGCCCTGGATCGTGGTGACGCACGGGATGTCCTTGGCCACCGCCGCGGTGCGGATCTCGTAGCCGTCCACGCGCGGCCCGCTGTTGCCGTACGGGGTGTTGATGATCAGGTCCACGGTGCCGTCGAGGATCGCGTCGACCACGTTCCCCTCGCCCTCGAAGTGCTTGCGGACCACCGTGCACGGGATGCCGTTGCGGCGGAGCACCTCGGCCGTCCCGCTGGTGGCCAGCACCTCGAAGCCCAGGTCGGCGAGCCGCTTGACCGGGAAGATCATGGCCCGCTTGTCCCGGTTGGCCACCGACACGAACACCCGGCCCGAGGTGGGCAGGGAGCCGTAGGAGGCGGTCTGGGACTTGGCGAAGGCGGTGCCGAACGACACGTCGATGCCCATGACCTCGCCGGTGGACTTCATCTCCGGGCCGAGCAGCGAGTCGACGCCCTTGCCCTCCGGCGTGCGGAACCGGTGGAACGGCAGCACGGCCTCCTTGACCGCCACGGGGGCGTGCGCGGGCAGCCGGGCGCCGTCGCCGGCGGGCAGCAGCCCCTCCTCGCGCAGCTGGGCGACGGTGGCGCCGAGCATGATCCGGGCGGCCGCCTTGGCCAGCGGCACCGCGGTCGCCTTGGACACGAACGGCACGGTCCGCGAGGCCCGCGGGTTGGCCTCCAGCACGTACAGCACGTCGTCCTTGAGCGCGTACTGGACGTTGAGCAGGCCGCGCACCCCGATGCCGCGGGCGATGGCCAGCGTCGAGCGGCGGACGTTCTCGATGTCGGTCTCGCCCAGCGTGATGGGCGGCAGCACGCACGCCGAGTCGCCGGAGTGCACGCCGGCCTCCTCGATGTGCTCCATCACGCCGCCGATGAACACCTCGTGCCCGTCGAACAGGGCGTCCACGTCGATCTCGATGGCGTCGTCGAGGAACCGGTCGACCAGCACCGGGTGCTCGGGGCTGACCTCGGTCGCGCGCTGGATGTAGCCCTGGAGGGACTCCTCGTCGTAGACGATCTCCATGCCGCGACCGCCCAGCACGTACGACGGGCGCACCAGCACGGGGTAGCCGATCTCGTCGGCGATGGCCTTGGCCTGCGCGAACGAGGTGGCGGTGCCGTACTTCGGCGCGGGCAGGCCCGCGTCGGTGAGCACCTGGCCGAACGCGCCCCGGTCCTCGGCGAGGTGGATGGCGTGCGGCGGCGTGCCCACGACCGGGACGCCCGCGTCCGCCAGCCGGCGCGCCAGGCCCAGCGGCGTCTGGCCGCCGAGCTGCACGATCACGCCCGCCACGGTGCCCGAGGCCCGCTCGGAGTGCACGACCTCCAGCACGTCCTCGAAGGTCAGCGGCTCGAAGTAGAGCCGGTCGGAGGTGTCGTAGTCGGTCGACACGGTCTCCGGGTTGCAGTTGACCATCACCGTCTCGTACCCGGCGGCGCGCAGCGCCATGGCCGCGTGCACGCACGAGTAGTCGAACTCGATGCCCTGGCCGATGCGGTTGGGGCCCGAGCCCAGGATCAGCACCTTCGGCTTGTCGGCCTGGCCGACGACCTCGGTCTCGGCGTCGGGGTCCAGCTCGTAGGCCGAGTAGTGGTACGGCGTCCGCGCGGCGAACTCGGCGGCGCAGGTGTCGACGGTCTTGAACACCGGCCGCACGCCCAGGCGGTGCCGCAGCGCCCGCACGCCGTCCTCGCCGGCCAGCTCCGGGCGCAGCGCGGCGACCTGCCGGTCGGACAGGCCCGCCCGCTTGGCCTTGCGCAGCAGCCGGGAGCCGAGCACCGGGGCGGACTCGATCTCCCGGCGCAGGTCGACCAGCCAGGCGATCTGCTCCAGGAACCACGGGTCGATGCGCGAGGCCTCGTGCACCTGCTCGATGCTCGCGCCGAGCCGCAGCGCGCGCTCCACCGTGTAGAGCCGGCCGTCGTGGCCCGTGCGCAACGCCTCCAGGGTGGCCTCGACGGTCGTGTCGGGGTCCTGGGTGGTCCAGAAGCCGACCGACTTGGTCTCCATGGAGCGCAGCGCCTTGCCGAACGCCTCGATGAAGCTGCGGCCGATCGCCATGGCCTCGCCGACGGACTTCATGGTCGTGGTGAGGGTGCGGTCCGCGCCGGGGAACTTCTCGAAGGCGAACCGCGGCACCTTCACCACCACGTAGTCCAGCGTCGGCTCGAACGACGCCGGGGTCTCGCCGGTGATGTCGTTGCGGATCTCGTCGAGGCTGTAGCCGATGGCGAGCTTTGCGGCGATCTTGGCGATCGGGAAGCCGGTCGCCTTGGACGCCAGCGCGGAGGAGCGGGACACGCGCGGGTTCATCTCGATGACGACCATGCGGCCGTTCTCCGGGTGGATGGCGAACTGGATGTTGCAGCCGCCGGTGTCCACCCCGACCTCGCGGATGACCGCGATGCCGACGTCGCGCATGTGCTGGAACTCGCGGTCGGTGAGCGTCATCGCGGGCGCGACGGTCACCGAGTCGCCGGTGTGCACGCCCATCGGGTCGATGTTCTCGATGGAGCAGACCACGACCACGTTGTCGTTGCGGTCGCGCATCAGCTCCAGCTCGTACTCCTTCCAGCCGAGCACGCTCTCCTCGATCAGCACCTCGGTGACCGGGGACTCCGCGAGGCCGGAGGCGGCCAGCCGCTCCAGCTCCTCGGGGGTGTGCGCCATGCCCGAGCCGAGGCCGCCCATGGTGAACGACGGCCGGATGACCACCGGCAGGCCCAGCTCGGCGACGGTCTCGCGGACCTCGTCCATGGTCTTGCACACCGCGCTGCGCGGCACGTCGGCGCCGATCTTGCGCACGATGTCCTTGAACATCTGGCGGTCCTCGCCGCGCTGGATGGCGTCGATGTCGGCGCCGATCAGCTCGACGTCGTACTTCTCCAGCACGCCCCGCTCGTGCAGGGCGATGGCGGTGTTCAGCGCGGTCTGGCCGCCCAGGGTGGCCAGCACGGCGTCCGGCCGCTCGGCCGCGATGACCTTCTCCACGAACTCCGGCGTGATCGGCTCGATGTAGGTGGCGTCGGCGAACTCCGGGTCGGTCATGATCGTCGCCGGGTTGGAGTTGACCAGGGAGACCCTGATGCCCTCCTCGCGGAGCACCCGGCATGCCTGGGTGCCGGAGTAGTCGAACTCGCAGGCCTGACCGATGACGATCGGGCCGGAGCCGATGACCAGCACGTGCTTGAGATCAGTCCTCTTCGGCATCAGCGACCCTCGTCCATCATCGTCACGAACTCGTCGAACAGCGGTGCGGCGTCGTGCGGACCGGCCGCCGCCTCCGGGTGGTACTGCACGCTGAAGGCGGGCACGTCCAGCGCGCGCACGCCCTCGACCGTGCCGTCGTTGGGGCAGTAGTGGCTGAGCTGGACGCGGCCGAAGTCGGAGGTGAACTCCTCCCCCGGCTCGCCCTCCAGCGCGAAGCCGTGGTTCTGCGCGGTGATGGCGACTCGGCCGGTGGCCACGTCGATGACCGGGATGTTGATGCCCCGGTGGCCGTAGCGCAGCTTGTAGGTGTCCCGGCCGAGCGCGCGGCCCAGGATCTGGTTGCCGAAGCAGATGCCGAACAGCGGGATGCGCCGGTCCAGCACGCCGCGGGTCAGCTCGACCGCGTGCGCCTGGGTGGCCGGGTCGCCGGGGCCGTTGGACAGGAACACGCCGTCGGGCTTGACCGCGGCGATGTCCTCCACCGTCGAGGACAGCGGCAGCACGTGCACCTCGATGCCGCGGGCGGCCATCATCCGCGGGGTGTTGGACTTGATGCCCAGGTCCAGCGCGGCCACCGTGAACCGGCGCCCGCCGACCGCCTCGACCACGTACGGCTCGGGCGTGGTCACGTCGCCCGCGAGGTCCGCGCCCGTCATCTCCGGCGCGGTGCGCACGCGCTCCAGCATCTCCCCGGCGGTGCCCAGCTCGTCGCCGGAGAACACGCCCGCGCGCATCGCGCCCCGCTCGCGCAGGTGGCGGGTGAGCATGCGGGTGTCGATGCCGGACACGCCGACGACGCCCTGCCTGGTCAGCTCCTCGTCGAGGCTCCGGCGGGAGCGCCAGTTGGACGGCACCCGCGCCGGGTCGCGCACCACGTACCCCGCCACCCAGATCCGGCCCGACTCGTCGTCCTCGTCGTTCCAGCCGGTGTTGCCGATCTGCGGCGCGGTCTGCACCACGATCTGGCGGTGGTAGGACGGGTCGGTCAGGGTCTCCTGGTAACCGGTCATGCCGGTGGAGAACACCAGCTCGCCCAGGCTCGCGCCGAGCGCGCCGTACGCCTCGCCGCGGAACACCCGGCCGTCTTCGAGAACCAGTGCCGCGTTGGTCATCGGTCGCCTCCCAGGGCTAGCACCCACTGCTCGTACACGTCCTTGTCGTCGCCCCGGAACCCGGTGTCGAGCACCCGGTCCCCGAGTTGCCAGCGCACGACCAGCAGGCCGTCCGCGGTCATCACCTTCCCCGCGAGGCCGCGCGCCGTGCGGGCGCCCTCGACCCGGTCGGCGGGGATCCACAGCGGGCTCGCGCCCGCGCGCTCCACCAGCACGCCCCGCTCGGTGAGCCTGAGCACGGACTCGGCGCGGTGGCCGACGTCGCCCACCGCCACCCGGTCCTGCCAGTCGCCGCCCAGGGTCGTGCCGACGTACACGCCGGTCGTCTCCAGCACGGTGGCGCCGGGCTCGGCGGGCGGGGCCGGGAACTCGGGCAGGTCCGCCTGGCGCCGCTTGCGGTTCTGCCAGCCGCGCCACATGCCGTACAGGCAGAGCAGGAAGATCGCCAGGACCAGCAGGGACAGCAGCACGCGGGTCATGCGGGGATCCTTCCGCCGAGTGCCGTCACGCGCCCGCGCAACACGGTGGCGACCACCGCGCCGGGCAGCTCCATCCCCTCATACGGGGTGTTGGCGGCGATGCTGGCCAGCTCCGCGCCGCGCACGGTCCAGCGGGCGCCCGGGTCGACCAGGACGAGGTTGGCGGGCTCGCCGACCTCGATCGGGCGACCCTGGTCGGGCAGGCCCGCGATGGCGGCGGGCCGCTCGCTCATCACCCGCGCCACGCCGCGCCAGTCCAGCAGGCCGGTCTCGACCATGGTCGCCACCACGATCGACAGCGCGGTCTGGAGGCCGAGCATCCCGGGTCGGGCGGCGGCCCACTCGGTGTCCTTGTCCTGGACGGCGTGCGGCGCGTGGTCGGTGGCCACGCAGTCGATGACGCCCTCGGCCAGCGCCCGCCGCAGCGCCTCGACGTCGCCCGCCCCGCGCAGCGGCGGGTTGACCTTGTTGACCGGGTCGTAGGTGGCCAGGCGCTCGTCGGTCAGCAGCAGGTGGTGCGGGGTGACCTCGGCGGACACGTCGGTGCCGCGCGCCTTGGCCCAGGCCAGCACGTCGGCCGTGCCCGCGGTGGAGACGTGGCAGACGTGCAGGCGGGCGCCGACCTGCTTCGCGAGCAGGCAGTCCCGGGCGACGACCGCCTCCTCGGCGGCGGCCGGCCAGCCCTGGAGGCCCAGCCGGGCGGCGTGCTCGCCCTCGTGGGCCTGCGCGCCGACGGTGAGGCGGGGCTCCTCGGCGTGCTGGGCGACCACCACGTCCAGCGCCTTGCTGTACTCCAGGGCCCGGCGCATGATCAGCGGGTCGTGCACGCAGTGGCCGTCGTCGGAGAACACGCGCACGCCCGCCTTGGCCATGGTGCCCAGCTCGGCGAGCTTCTCGCCCTTCAGGCCGACGGTGACCGCGCCCACGGGGTGCACGTCCACCAGGCCGACCTCGCGGCCGCGGCGGGCGACGTGCCCGACCACCACCGCGTTGTCCGCGACCGGGTCGGTGTTGGCCATGGCGAACACGGCCGTGTAGCCGCCCAGGGCCGCCGCGGCCGAGCCGGTGGCGATGGTCTCGGTGTCCTCGCGGCCGGGTTCGCGCAGGTGGGTGTGCAGGTCGACGAAGCCGGGCAGCAGGACCGCGCCGTTGCCCTCGACCACGTCGGCGCCGTCCTCGGCGACCTCCCCGATCGCGGCGACCACGCCGTCGCGGACCAGCACGTCGACCGGATCGCCCTCGCCGTAGGGCCGTACTCCCCTGATGATCAAGGGGTTCACGCGGTTTCCTCCTCGTGGGCAAGCAGGTGGTACAGCACGGCCATGCGCACGTGCACGCCGTTGCGCACCTGGTCGGTGATGGCGGCGCGGGGCGAGTCGGCGACCGACGAGGCGATCTCCATGCCGCGCAGCATCGGGCCGGGGTGCAGCACGACGGCGTGCTCGGGCAGCAGCTTGAGCCGGTTGTCGTTCAGGCCGTAGGCGATGGAGTACTCGCGGGCCGACGGAAAGAAATGTCCGCTGCCTCCCGCGCCGGCGGGCCCGCTGTACATGCGCTCCGCCTGCACCCTCAGCAGCATGACCGCGTCGTGGCTCGGCAGCTCGGCGTCCAGCTCGTGCGAGACGCCCACCGGCCAATTCTCCACCCCCGCGGGCAGCAGCGTCGGCGGTGCGACCAGAGTCACCTCCGCGCCGAGCGCGGTCAGCAGGTGCACGTTCGAGCGGGCCACGCGGCTGTGCAGCACGTCACCGACGATCGCGATCCGGCGGTCGCGCAGGTCGCCGAGGCGTTCCCGCAGGGTGGCGGCGTCGAGCAGGGCCTGGGTGGGGTGCTCGTGCGTGCCGTCGCCCGCGTTGACCACGGACGTGCCCGCCTCGCGCAGCCAGCCGGCCAGGCGGTGCGCCGCGCCGGACGCCGGGTGGCGGATGATCACGCAGTCCGCGCCCGCCGCGGCCAGGGTCAGCGCGGTGTCGCGCAGCGACTCGCCCTTGCCCACGCTGGAGCCGGACGAGGAGACGTTCACCACGTCCGCGCTCATCCACTTGCCCGCGATCTCGAAGCTGACCCGGGTGCGGGTGGAGTTCTCGTAGAACACGGTGATGACCGTGCGACCGCGCAACGTGGGGAGTTTGCGCACTTCACGGCCTTCGAGGGCCTGCTTGAGCCGGGCCGCGGTGTCCAGGACCGCGGTGGCCTCGGCCGGGTCGATGCCCTCGGTGGACAGCAGGTGCTTCACCGCAGGACCACCCCGTCGCGGTCGTCGAACTCGGCCAGCAGCACGTGGACCTCCTCGGACCGCGCGGTGGGCACGTTCTTGCCCACGTAGTCGGCGCGGATCGGCAGCTCGCGGTGACCCCGGTCGACCAGCACGGCCAGCTGCACGGCGCGCGGGCGGCCGTGGTCGCGCAGGGCGTCGAGCGCGGCGCGGATGGTGCGGCCGGAGAACAGCACGTCGTCGACCAGGACCACGAGCTTGTCGTCGATGCCGCCGCCGGGGAGCTTCGTGTCCTCCAGCGGGCGGGTCGGGCCCCGCCGCAGGTCGTCCCGGTACAGGGTCACGTCCAGGGTGCCGGTGGGCACCTCGACCCCGCTGAACTCGGCGATCCGCGCGCCCAGCCGGCGCGCCAGCGGGGCGCCGCGGCTCGGGATCCCCATCAGGACTACTTCCGGTGCGCTGGGTGCACCTAGAGCGGTCTTCTCGATGATCTGATGGGCCATTCGGGCGACGGTGCGCGCGACGTCGCCGGCCGACAGGAGCTCGCGCTCCCCGGCCGGGTCCGTCGCGCCACGTTGACGTGGCGCCACGGTGGACCTCCTTCCCCGCCTCGCAGGACGGGTCCTTAAAGGACGTCGGACACCCGGTTGCGACCGGGCTGACCAGCACGGTATCAGGCGCGGACGGTCAATCTTCCGGGTGGTGTCCGTGGTCTCGCCCACCTGTCCCAACGAGATCAGCTTGACCTGGTGACCACGGAGAGCAATCATTACTCTGCGTATTGATCTAAGCCTCCCCGCGGCAGTCCCCTACCGGCTGACGGGGCGAATGAACGGAGAACCGCCACATGGGCGACTACGCCAAGGCGCTGGGGGCAAAGCTCCGCGCGATCCGCCAGCAGCAGGGCTTGTCTTTGCACGGCGTCGAGCAGAAGTCCGGCGGTCGCTGGAAGGCCGTGGTCGTGGGCTCTTACGAGCGCGGCGACCGAGCCGTCACCGTGCAGAAGCTGGCCGAGCTGGCCGACTTCTACGGGGTGCCGGTGGCCGAACTGCTGCCGGAGGGTCGGGTCCCGTCGGGGGCGGAGCCCGCCACGAAGATCGTCATCAACCTGGAGCGGCTGCAACAGCTGCCGGCGGAGAAGGTCGGGCCGCTCGCGCGGTACGCGGCCACCATCCAGAGCCAGCGCGGTGACTACAACGGCAAGGTGCTGTCGATCCGGACCGAGGACCTGCGGTCCCTCGCCATCATCTACGACATGACACCCGGTGAGCTGACCGAGCAGCTCATCGACTGGGGCGTGCTTCCCCCCGAGGCCCGACCGGCCAAGGAGGACTGAAGCACGGAGCTGCCGGGACCCGGGTGGTGTCATCGGGTCCCGGTGGGCACGGCAGAGGGGGCCGTGACCCGCTCGTGGTGAGCGGGACGCGACCCCCTGCCGGTGTTGCTACAGGACGGCGCGGAGCTGGTCCGCGATGACCGCGATGCGGCCCAGCACGCCGTTGACGAACCTCGGCGAGTCGTCCGTGGACAGGCCCTTGGCCAGCTCCACGGCCTCGTCGATCGCCACCGCGTCGGGCACGTCACCCGCCCACAGCAGCTCGTAGAGCCCGACCCGCAGCACCGCCCGGTCCACCGCCGGCATGCGCTGGAGCGTCCAGCCCTCGGAGTGCTCGGAGATCAGGTCGTCGATCCGCGCGCGGTGCGCGGCGACGCCCTCCACGAGGCTGACCGTGTAGTCGTTGACCGGCGGCACGTCGGTGGAGCCGACGCGCTCGGCGATCAGGGTGACCGGGTCCACGCCCCGCACGTCCGCCTCGTAGAGGACGTCGACCGCGCGTTTGCGGGCCTTGCTGCGTGCGCCCATCTCAGCCGTTCACGCGGCCGAGGTAGCGGCCGTCGCGGGTGTCGACCTTGATCTTCTCGCCGGTGGTGACGAACAGCGGGACCTGGATCTCCGCGCCGGTCTCCAGCGTGGCGGGCTTGGTGCCGCCGGTGGAGCGGTCGCCCTGCAGGCCCGGGTCGGTGTGCTGGATGACCAGCTCGACCGAGGTCGGCAGCTCCACGTAGAGCGGGGTGCTCTCGTGGATGGCGACGATCGCCTCCTGGTTCTCCAGCATGTAGTTCGCCGCGTCGCCGACGGTCGCCGCCGGGACGGTGATCTGGTCGTAGGTCTCGCCGTCCATGAAGACGAAGTCGGCGCCGTCCTTGTACAGGTACGTCATGCCGCGCTTGTCCACGGTCGCCGTGTCGACCTTGGTGCCCGCGTTGAAGGTCTTGTCCACCACCTTGCCGGTCAGGACGTGCTTCAACGTGGTGCGCACGAAGGCGCCGCCTTTGCCCGGCTTGACGTGCTGGAACGCCGTGACGGTCCAGAGCTGGCCGTCGAGGTTCAGCACCAGGCCGTTCTTCAGGTCGTTGGTCGTGGCCACGGTGGTGGGCTCTCCTGTGGGTGAGTGCCGGCGAGCGCCGACTGCTCGGACGTCAGACGACCACGAGCTCTTTCGTGGTCAGGGTGAGGAGCTCCGGGGCGCCTTCGCGCACCACGAGCGTGTCCTCGATGCGGACACCACCCTTCCCGGCCAGGTACACACCGGGCTCGACGGTGACCGCCATACCGGGCAGAAGTGTACCGTCACCCGCCTTGGACAGCGCCGGAGCCTCGTGGATCTGCAGGCCGACGCCGTGGCCGAGACCGTGCAGGAAGTGCTCGCCGTGGCCGGCCGCGTCGATCACGCCGCGCGCCGCCGCGTCCACGGAGGAGACCTCCGCGCCGACCGCCAGGGCGGCGCGGCCCGCCGCCTGGGAGGCCGCGACCAGCTGGTAGAGGTCCCGCTGCCAGTCCGCGGCGCGGCCGACGACCACGGTGCGGGTCATGTCCGAGTGGTAGCCGTCGACCAGGGCGCCGAAGTCGAGCTTGACGAAGTCGCCGTGGTGGACCAGCGCGTCGGTGGGCCGGTGGTGCGGCACGGCCGAGTTCGCCCCGGCCGCCACGATCGACTCGAACGACGGGCCGGCCGCGCCGTGGTCGAGCATGCGGCCCTCCAGCTCGCGCGCGATCTCCCGCTCGGTGCGGCCGGGTCGCAGGCCGCCGTGCTCGATCAGGTCGGCGAGGGCGCGGTCGGCCGCCGCGCACGCCATGCGCAGCGCCTCGACCTCGGCGTCGTCCTTGACCACGCGCAGCGCCTCGACCAGGCCGGGCGCGCGGACCAGCGCCGCGTCACCGGCCGCGCCCCGCAGCGCGTCCAGGCCGTCCACGGTCACGTCGTGGCTCTCGAAGCCCACCCGGCGGGCGCCGGTGGCCCGCTCGAGCAGCGCCGCGTCGCACGGGCGGTCGATGACCCGCTCCAGGTCGGGCACCTGCGCGGCGGCCTGGGTGAGGTAGCGGCCGTCGGTGCAGAACAGGCTCGACCCGTCCGACTCGGCGTGCACCAGGAGCGCGGCGTTCGAACCGGTGAAGCCGGTCAGGTAGCGGACGTTGAGCAGGTTGGTGACCAGCAGGGCGTCCAGCTCCTGCGCCCGGAGCGAGGCTCGCAGGGCGGCACGGCGGGTGGCGTGGGGCATACCCGCAGCCTAGGGCCACCGGACCGGTCATACAGGGCCACACGATCGGCTGAACTTCGAGACGTGGCGGACACATAGGGTGGAGTTATGCGCACGTGGCCGGTTCGCGGGTTCACCCTGGGGTTGCTCCACGGCGCGGTGCAGACCGGTGTCGCGGCGGTGGGCGTGCACAGCCCCGGCGCCGCCTCGTCGACCCGGTACATCGCGCTGGCGCTGCTCGTGGTCGTCGGCGGGCTGTGGGGCGCGCTGGACGCGTGGCGCGGGATGCGGGGGCCCGGGATGGTGTGGTTCCTGGCCGGCTTGGCGGCCGGGCCGGTGGCCGGGGTCGTCGGGGTGGTCGGGCGGTCGCTGGTCGACCAGACCGGGGTGGAGGCGCTGGGGTCGGCGCTGACCGGCGGCGCGGCGTTCACGGCGCTGGTGGTGATGGCGACGGCCGGGGTGGGGGTCGTGGTCGGGAGCAGGGTGCCGCAGCCGGACGGGGCTCGGGAAGGAGGGGCTCCGGCGGAGGGGTAGCGGGCAAGGGGGTGGCGGCCGGGGGCGCGTCGGTCGGACAGGGCTCGGTCGGAGGGCCGGTCGGTGGTCGGCCGCGGACCCGGTAGGGGGTCGGTCGCGCGGGGTCCGCCGCGGTGGCGGTGCGGTCAGCGGCGCCGGCCGCCCGCCTTCTCGTAGGCCTCCCAGGTCCTCTGCGCCACGTCGGTGACCGGGGACGAGTTCAGCGCGGCCACCTCGGCGTCGCCGACCACCCACAGCCGGTCGCCCTCCAGCAGCAGGCCGACCTGCCCGTCCGGCGCGCGCACGGCGGGCACGCCGGCCGGGACGTGCTCGGCGACCTCCAGCCGGTCCACCACGGGCGGACGCCGGTCCAACACCCGGGTGGCCAGGCGGTCGGCCACCGAGCGGCGCTCGACGCGGACCACCTCGCCGTTCAGCACCAGGTCGACGGTGTTCTCGGGGGACGGCACCGCGAAGCCGTGGAGGACGCGGGCCGCCGCCTCGGTGGCGCAGCCGGGGACGCCGGCCAGGTCCAGGCCGAAGCGGGCCAGGTCGGTCGGCGCGCCCGACTCGCCCTTGACCGTCGCGCGCACCACGTCCACCGGCACCCGGCCGCACGGGTCCTCCGGCGAGGTGGGCGCGTGCCCGGTGGGGGTCCGGACCAGGCCGGGGCCCTCCTGCCACGGGCCCGGGATGTGCACCGGCGGGTGCGGGTTGGCGGTGAAGTCGCGGTTCCAGGTGGTCAGGGTGGTGCCCCGGTCGGTGGAGTGGGCGATGACGAAGGCCTGGAGCGCGTCCGCGTACATCCAGTCGGCGCTGAACGCGTCGACGATCGAGCGGGTGCGCGAGCGCGTGTCGGGCACGTTCCCGAAGCCGTCGGGGCCGAGCGCCTGCACGCCGGTGGCGAACGTCGGGTCCTGGGACCGCAGCACGAACTGGCCCGCGCCGTTCCAGCCGGCCGCCGCGCCCGTGGTGTCGGTGAACATCAGGTAGACCCAGCCGTCGAGCCACAGCGCCGACACCTGGCCGGCGCCGTAGACGTTGTCCCTGATCACCTCGCCGGACGGGGTGATGATGGGGCCGTCGCCCCGCCGCGTCCAGGTCAGGCCGTCGGGGCTGACCGCGACGCCGACGGCGCTGCCGTTGTCCACGTTGTCGCGCTCGGCGGCGGTGTAGTACAGGTAGTAGACGCCGTCGACCCTGATCACCGACGGGTCGCAGGTGTGCATGGCGTCGAAGCCGGAGCCGCTGCCGGACAGCACGGGCGTGGCGGGGCTGCCGCCGGGCGCGGTGAACGGGCCATCCGCCGAGCGCGCCTCCGCGTAGAGCACGTCGTCGCCCGCCGGCTGGGCCACGCCGAGCTGGCTGCACCACCACATGCGGTACTTGCCGCCCTCGACCACCAGCGTGGGCGCGTAGTTGTAGGCCGAGTCCCCGCCGCCCACCGCGACCACGCCTCCGCTGCGCCGCCCGCGATCGGTGGCGAGCGCCACGGGTTCCGGTGGGGGCGCCGGTGAGCTGACGACCGAGGTGGACGGCTCCGGCGCGGCGCTGCTCGTGGTGGTTCCGGGTGCGGGGTCGGCGGCGCTCGGGGCGCAGGCCGCCAGGGAAGCGGCGACCAGCGAGAACCCGAGGAGCCTCGCCGCTCCCCGTGCGGACCTGGGCATGCGGGGCTTGGTCTCCACTTCTGCGGGTGGTCGGTGCGCCGGTGGACGCGCGGCGCCCGGCACCGTTCAGTGTAGAGATCGCCTCACTTGTTCGAGTGTCACCCGAATGGGGCTACGAATGCGGCTCCGAGGACGTTGCCGCACCCCGGGTGACCGGCGTGGTGCTGCGCGCCGGCCCCCTGGTCCTGCTGCCGGTGTCAGCGGCTACGTCCCCGACGAGGACAGGACGGGCGTCGTGGTGACCGGCCTCGTCTGGACCCCGCTCACCGCGGTCGTCCTGACCGTGGCCGTCGTCGGCACCCTGCGGGACCAGCGCGTGTGGCGCGAGCTGGACGCGGCCGGGGTGCGCGCCCTGGGCGAGGTCACGTCCGCGGACGTGGCGTCCTCGTAGTCCCCTCGCGAAGGGACTCGCGTCACAGCAGGACGCTGCCCCCGCTCTTCGGCTCACCCGCCACGGCCGAGTAGGCCGCCGCGATCAGCGACGGGTCCGGGCCCTCCAGGCGGCCCGGCTTGGCCAGCCCGTCCAGGACCACGAACCGCAGCACGCCGGACCTGTTCTTCTTGTCCGAGCGCATGCCGTCCATCAGCTGGGGCAGCGCGTCCGGGTCGTAGCCGGTCGGCAGGCCCAGGGAGGTCAGGATCGCGCGGTGGCGGTCGGCGGTCGCGTCGTCCAGGCGGCCGGCCAGGCGGGCCAGTTCGGCGGCGAACACGAGGCCGACGCTGATCGCCGCGCCGTGGCGCCAGCGGTAGCGCTCGCGGCGCTCGATGGCGTGGCCCAGCGTGTGGCCGTAGTTCAGGATCTCGCGCAGGTCGGACTCGCGCAGGTCGGTGGACACCACGTCCGCCTTGACCTGGATCTTGCGGCGGACCAGCTCCTCGATCACGTCGCCCGCGGGGTCGAGCGCGGCGGCGGGGTCGGCCTCGATCAGGTCGAGGATCGCCGGGTCGGCGATGAAACCGCCCTTGACCACCTCGGCCATGCCCGCGACCAGCTCGTTGGGGGGCAGCGTCTCCAGCGTGGCCAGGTCGACCAGCACGGCGGTGGGCTCGTAGAACGTGCCGACCAGGTTCTTGCCCGCGTCGGTGTTGATGCCGGTCTTGCCGCCGACCGCGGCGTCGACCATGCCCAGCAGCGTGGTCGGCACGTGGACCAGCCGCACGCCGCGCATCCAGGTGGAGGCGACGAACCCGGCGAGGTCGGTCACGGCGCCGCCGCCGAGGCCGATCACCACGTCCTGCCTGCCCAGCCCGATGTGGCCGAACACGTCCCAGCAGTAGCCGGCGACGCGCAGCTCCTTGCCGTCCTCGGCGTCCGGGATCTCGACGCGGTGCGCGTCGACCCCGGCGGAGATCAGCTCGTCGCGGATCGCCTCGGCGGTCGCGGCCAGCGTGGGCGTGTGGACGATCGCCGCCTTGGCCGTGCCTCGCACGAGTTCGACCAGGTCACCGAGCAGGCCACGGCCCACCACCACGTCGTACGGTCGTTCCGCGGCCACGCGGATCCGCACCGGCTCGCCCATCACCACTCCCTCCGTCGTCCACCATTCGACCACGACCGCTCCGAGCACGTCGCCGCACCACGCCCCCGACCTCCGGCCGGCCCTCCGCGCGGGAGGCCACCGCGCGGCCGCTCGACGCGTGCCGCCGGGCGAGGCCGCGCCGCCGGCACGCGGGGACGGGCCACCGTCACGCCAGGCCGGACCACCGTCGCAACAGGCCGGGCCACCGGCACCCGAGACCGGGTCGCCGGCGTGCGTGGTCCGGCCACCGGCGTGCGTGGTCCGGTTCCCAGTGAGCGGGGTTTGGCGGCCGGGTGGTCGGGCCTCGTCGCTCGGGGTCGGGTGTCGCCGTGCGGGCCCTGGGCCGCGGTGCGGTGTGCCAGGGCCCGCGCGGCGGTCAACCGCACCGGTCGAGCACGGTGTCGACCACCTGCTCCGGGGTGAGGTCGTCGGTTGCCACCTCGACGGTGGCGACCTCCCGGTACAGCGGCAGGCGGGCGTCGAGCAGGGCCTTGAACGTGGCGCGCGGGTTCACGCCGGCCAGCAGGGGGCGGGCGCTGGACAGGCCCGTGCGCCGCACGCCCTCGGCCATGCCGACGTTGAGGAAGACCACGGTGTGGTCGGCCAGGCGCTGCCTGGTCGTGGCGGACAGCACCGCTCCCCCGCCCAGCGCCAGCACGCCGTCGTGGGTCTCCAGGGCTTCGGCGACGGCCCGTTCCTCCAGCGCGCGGAACGCGGGCTCGCCGTCGGTGGTGAAGATGTCCGAGATCGGCTTGCCCGCGCTCGCCACGACGTCCTCGTCGGTGTCGCGGAAGGTCAGCCCGGTGCGCTCGGCGAGCAGCCCGCCGATCGTCGTCTTGCCCGCGCCGGGCGGGCCCAGGACGACGAACCTCGGGCTCACAGCCCCTCCCAGCGGGCTTCCAGGGCCTCCAGGTAGGAGGCGACGTTGCGCTTGGTCTCGGTGATCGAGTCGCCGCCGAACTTCTCCAGCGCCGCCTCCGCCAGCACCAGCGCCACCACCGACTCCAGCACCACGCCCGCGCGCGGCACCGCGCACACGTCCGAGCGCTGGTGGATCGCCACGGCAGGCTCGCCGGTGCGGACGTCCACGGTCGACAGGGCGCGCGGGACGGTCGAGATCGGCTTCATGGCCACGCGCACGCGCAGCGGCTCGCCGTTGGTGATGCCGCCCTCCAGGCCGCCGGCCCGGTTGCTGCGCCGGGTGACGCCCTTCGGCCCGGTGCCGCGGTCGATCTCGTCGTGGGCCTCGCTGCCCCACCGCTCGGCGGTGGTGAAGCCGTCGCCGACCTCCACGCCCTTCATCGCCTGCACGCCCATCAGCGCGCCGGCCAGCCGGGCGTCGAGCCTGCGGTCCCAGTGGACGTGCGAGCCGAGGCCGGGCGGCAGGCCGTAGGCGATGACCTCGATGACGCCGCCGACCGTGTCACCGGCCTCCTTGACGGCCTCCACCTCGGCGACCATGGCGTCGGTGCCGCGCTGGTCGAAGGCCCGGACCGGGCTGGCGTCGATCGCGGCGAGGTCGCCGGGACCGGGCACCTCGGCGTCGGCCGGGGTCTTGGCCTTGCCGATCGACACCACGTGGCTGATCACGTCGACGTCGAAGACCTGCTTGAGGAAGTGCCGGGCGACCGTGCCCAGCGCGGTGCGGGCGGCGGTCTCGCGGGCGCTGGCGCGTTCGAGGACCGGCCGGGCCTCGTCGAAGCCGAACTTCTGCATCCCGGGCAGGTCGGCGTGGCCCGGGCGCGGCCGGGTCAGGGCCTCGTTGCGGCCGGTGGGCTTCAGCTCGCCCGGGTCGACCGGGTCGGCGGACATCACCTTCTGCCACTTCGGCCACTCGGTGTTGCCGATGCGGACCGCGATCGGACCGCCCTGGGTCAGGCCGTGGCGCACCCCACCCAGGATGTCGACCTCGTCGGCCTCGAAGCCCATGCGGGGGCTCCGCCCGAACCCGAGGCGACGCCGCTCCAGTTGGGCGGTCAGGTCGGCGGTCGTGACCTCGACCCCGGCGACCATGCCTTCCAGCACGGCGACGAGGGCGGGCCCGTGGGATTCCCCAGCAGTCATCCAACGCAGCACGCGGGGAATCTTTTCACAGCGTGAACGGGAGGGGGTGGATCGGGGCCGCGGGCCGGCGGCTGCCTCGGACGTCCCGTCAAGTGGACGCCGCGCGGCCGGCGGGCGCGCGGGGGCGCGGCGCTGACCAGCGCGAATGTCCAGACCTGTGATGTCCAGACCTTTGAGGACCGTCCAACGAGGTCGGCCGGGCACGGGCCGCGGCTGCCACCGCGACGGGGTCAGCCGGTCGACAGCACCGCCAGCCACGCCGCGACCAGCAGGCCCGGACCGTGGGGCGCACCGCCCGTTCGGCGCACGGCGGCCACGGCGAGGGTCACCGCGCTCGCCACCACCGCGCCGACCGGTAACGCCCACCAGGACACCGACGCCAGCACCGCGCCCACCGGACCCGCCAGCTTCACGTCACCGCCGCCCATCGCGGACGGCGCGAGCAGCCGCACGCCCAGGTGGAACCCGAGGAACAGCGCCGCGCCCGCCGCCGCGCGCCACAGGTCGGCCCCCGCCCACCACAGCGCCAGGCCCACCAGGGGGTAGGCGGGCAGCGTCACGACGTCGGGCAGCCGCCGGTGCCGGAAGTCCACTGCCGACAGCACCACGCCCAGCCACGCCACCAGCAACGCCAGTGGCAGCCACCGGGGCGGGACGAGCAGCGCGCTCAGCCACCACAGCGCGGCCGTGGGCACGGCGCACCACAGCGGGCGGACCTCCGCTCCCCTCGGTGCGGAGCGGAGGACGAGGGCTCCCAGCGCGCCGGCGCAGAAACCGGACGACGAGGCCAGTCCCGAGGGGAGGAGAGAGGAGGGGTGGTCGGACGGGACGGAGGCGAGGAGCGCCGACGAGAGCGGCGCGGACGTGGAGAGGGCCATGCGTCCAGCGTCGCGGCGGGGGCGGTGCGGGGCAACGAAGGGTGCGGGTGAATGGTCCATTCACCCGCCCTCCCGTCGAGCAACGGCCGCCGCCGCCGGGGACGACGCCGCGGGGAAGTCAGCGCCGAACGGAAGTCAGCGCCGAACGGGAATCAGCGCCGCCGGGGTCAGCGCCGCCAGGGGTTCAGCGCCGCCAGGAGAACAGCACGTCCCCCGCCGCCACCGGGCCGGATGCCTGGTCGAGCAGCACCTCCGGCGCCGCGTCCAGCGCGATCACCGGGCAGATCGGCGCGAAACCCGCCGCCTCCACCTCTGCCGGGTCCCAGGTCACCACGGGCTGGCCGGCCCGCACGGACTCGCCCTTGACCACGTGCAGCGTGAAGCCCTCGCCCTGGCGCTTGACCGTGTCGATCCCGAGGTGCACGAGCACCGCCGCACCGTCCTCGGTGGCCACGACGAACGCGTGCGGGTGCAGCGTCACCACCGTCCCGTCCACCGGGGACACCACGTCGGCGCCGCCCCGCTCGGGCTCGACCGCCACCCCCGGACCCACCATGGCCTCCGCGAAGACCGGGTCGGGCACCTCGGTCAGCGGCACCACGCGGCCGCTGACCGGGCTCGTCACGCGCAGCGTCACAGCAGGTCCTCGATGTCGCTCGCGATGGTGTCGGCCTCGGGGCCGACGACGACCTGCACCACGTTGCCCGACCGCATCACGCCGTGCGCGCCCAGGCCCTTCAGGGCCTTCTCGTCCACCAGCGAGCCGTCCTCCAGCTCGCAGCGCAGGCGCGTGATGCAGGGTTCGATCTCCACGATGTTGTCCGCACCGCCGAGCGCGGCGAGGATCCGCTCCGCCTTGTCGTCCGCCACTTGAAGTCCTCTCTCGACACCTGGCCCGAGGGTGCCACCGCTCGGGCACGGTCCCGTAACGGCGGTTGACACCCGGTCGGCGCGCGGAGCATCCTCCCCGCACCAACTGGTCTAGACCGGAAAGTACCAATCCGGGTCTGCTGAAGCGAGCGCGGGGAGGTGTCGTGGGCGGCGCGGAGATCGTTGACGGGCCCAAGCCCAAGCACGCCCAGCTCCGCGACATCCTGCGGCGGATGGCGGAGCAGGAGCTGCCGCCCGGCTCGCCCATCCCCTCCGAGCGCGACCTCGCCCAGCGGTACGGGGTCTCCCGCATCACGGTCCGCGCCGCGGTCGGCCAGCTCGTCGCCGAAGGGCTGCTGACCAGGGCGAAGGGCCGCGGCACGTTCACCGCCCGGCGCCGCATGGACGTCCAGCTCTACCTGGAGTCGTTCACCGACGACATGCGTCGGCGCGGCCTGGCCCCCGCGACCGAGGTGGTGTCCTGCGCCGAGGAGCCGCCGCCGCCCGCGGTGGCCGGCGCGCTCGACCTCGGGCCGCGCGAACCGGCGTACCGGCTGGTCAGGCTGCGTCGCGCCGACGGCGTGCCGCTGGCCGTCGAACGCGGCTGGTACAGCCCCCGGGTCGTGCCCGGCCTCGACCGGCACGACCTGACCACCTCGCTCTACACCCTCATCGCCGACACCTACGGGGTCCAGCTCGACCACGCCGGGCAGACCGTCTGGGCCGAGGCCGCCGACCCCGCGACCGCGAAGCTGCTGGACGTGCGCGCGGGCTCACCGCTGCTGGTCTTCCGGCGCGTGAGCTCCGCGCAGGGCAGGCCGGTCGAGGACATGACGTCCTGGTACCGGGGCGATCTCTACCAGGTGACCATGCAGTTGGACCGGACCGACCCGGGATCCGGCCCGCACCACTCCGCCACAAGGAGGTAACCCATGAGCGCCAGCGCCCCACAGGCGACCGGCGGTCGGGAGATCAAGGGCCTGGCCGCCCTCCAGCGCTTCGGCCGCAGCCTCATGCTGCCGATCGCCGCCCTGCCCGCCGCCGCCCTGCTGCTGCGGCTCGGGCAGGACGACCTGCTCGGCAAGGACGGCCTGGGCTGGAACGCCGTCGCGAGCGTCATCGGCGGCGCGGGCAACGCGCTGTTCGCCAACCTGCCGCTGCTGTTCGCGGTCGGCGTGGCGATCGGCTTCGCCCGGCGCGGCGACGGGTCGACGGCGCTGGCCTCCGTGATCGGCTTCGTGGTGACCACGGCCGTGTTCGAGGCCATGTCGCCCCTGGTGCTCGATGGGCAGACGAAGCCGAACGGCGATCCCGAGGTGATCAACTACTCGGTGCTGACCGGTCTCGTGGTCGGCCTGATCACCGCGGTGCTGTGGCAGCGCTACCACCGCATCAAGCTGCCCACCTACCTGGCCTTCTTCGGCGGTCGGCGGTTCGTGCCGATCCTGGTCGCCGCGGTGATGATCCCGGTCGCCGTGGTCATGGGCCTGGTCTACCCCTGGTTCGACGCCGGCCTGACCAACGTCAGCGAGGCGATCACGGGCAGCACGATCATCGGCGCGGGCATCTACGGCACGGTCAACCGCCTGCTGGTCCCGCTGGGCCTGCACCACATCCCCAACACGTTCCTGTGGCAGGTGTTCGGCGAGTACGAGGGCAAGACCGGCGACATCCCGCGCTTCTTCGCGGGCGACCCGACCGCGGGCACGTTCCAGACCGGCTTCTTCCCGATCTTCATGTTCGCCCTCCCGGCGGCGGCGCTGGCCATCGTGCACACCGCGCGCCCGGCGCAGCGCAAGATCATCGGCGGCATCATGGGTTCGGCCGCGCTGACCGCGTTCATCACCGGCGTCACCGAGCCGCTGGAGTTCGCGTTCATGTTCGTGGCGTGGCCGCTGTACGTGATCCACGCCGTGCTCACCGGCACCTCGATGGCCATCAGCAACGCGCTGGGCATCCGCGACGGGTTCGGCTTCTCCGCCGGCGCGATCGACTACGCGCTGAACTTCAACATCGCCGAGAAGCCGCTGCTGATCATCGTGCTCGGCCTGGTCTACGCGGTGATCTACTACTTCCTGTTCCGCTTCGTGATCACCAAGTGGAACCTGAAGACCCCCGGCCGCGACGAGGACGAGGACCCGGAGGCCGACGCGAGCGCGGTCGAGCCCGAGGACGGGAAGGGTGCCCGGCGGCGTGCCGCGCGGGCCGAGGAGGAGAGGACCGAAAGTGCCTGAGCGACGGGTCACCGTGGCGAGCAAGGTCGGACTGCACGCGCGCCCGGCCGCGGTGCTGGCCAAGGCGGCTGCCGGTCAGCCGGTCAAGGTCACCATCCGCAAGGACGGCGGCCAACCGGTCGAGGCGGCGAGCGTGCTGGGCCTGATGACGCTCGGCGCGATGCACGGCGACGAGGTCGTGCTGGCCGCCGACGGCGACGGCGCGGACGCCGCGCTGGAGGCCATCGCGGACATCATCGCCACCGATCTCGACGAGGCCTGATCCCAGGTCACACCGGGGGCCCGCTCACCCGTGAGCGGGCCCCCGGTGCTTGGATGGCCCGGTGAGCGGCGAACCGGGCTCGGCGGTCGTGGTCGTAACCGGCATCATGGCGGCCGGCAAGTCGACGGTGGCCCAACGCCTGGCCGAACGGCTGCCGCGCGCCGCGCACGTCCGCGGCGACGCGTTCCGCCGGATGATCGTCTCCGGGCGGGCGGACATGACCCCCGACGCCGCCGACGAGGCGGAGGCCCAGCTGCGGCTGCGGTACCGGCTGGCCACCACCGTCGCCGACGAGTACGCCCGCGCGGGCTGGACCGCCGTGGTGCAGGACGTGGTCCTCGGGGAGCACCTGCGCGCGTTCGTCGACGCGGTGCGCACCCGGCCCCGCTACGTGGTCGTCCTGGCGCCGTCGCCGGAGGTCGTGGCGCTGCGCGAGGCCGCGCGGCCCAAGACCGGGTACGGCGCGTGGACCGTCGAGGACCTGGACCGCGGCCTGCGGGCCGGCACCCCGCGCCTGGGCCTGTGGCTGGACACCTCCGACCAGACCCCGGACGAGACCGTGGACGCGATCCTGGCCGACCTGGGCGCGGCTCGGGTCGACTGACCCGACCTGCTCAGATCGGCAGGGGCAACTGGTCGCCCGTCGCCGCGCTCAGCGCCCGGCGCATCTCCTCGCGCGGCGCGGGCAGCCCGGTGAACTGCTCCACCTGCCCGAACGCCTGGTGCAGCAGCATGTCCAGCCCCGTCGCCAGGGACCGCCCCCGCGCCCGCACGGCCAGCGCCAGCGGCGTCGGCCACGGGTGGTAGATCACGTCGAGCACGCACGGCGCGCCGGCCAGCGCGTCCGCGATCGGTCCGGTCGCCGCCGGCGGCACGGTGCTGACCAGCACGTCGCAGGTCGCGGCCAGGTCGGCGAAGTCGGCCTCGTCCCACACGACCGGCTCCAGCGCCAGCCCCAGGCGGGCGGCGCACTCCTCCGCCTCGGCGGCCCGCGACACCGAGCGCACCACCAGCGCCACCGAGCGGACGCCGACCGAGGCCAGCGCCACCAGCGCCGCCGTGGCGGTGCCGCCCGCGCCCAGCAGCACCGCGCGCGTGCCGGAGGTGAAGCCGCACGCCGCGCTCAGCGCGCCCAGCACCCCGTCCACGTCCGTGCAGTCCGCCCGCCAGCCGCCGTCCGCCGGCACCAGCGTGTTCGCCGCGCCCACCAGCGCGGCCCGGGACGTGGCCGAGGACGCCACGGCCAGGGCGGCGCGCTTGTTCGGCATGGTCACCGACAGGCCCGCCCACGACTCGTCCAGCCCGGCGACCAGGTCGGGCACGGCGGACGCCTCGCACTCGATCCGCGCGTAGGTCCAGCCGGTCAGCCCCAGCGCCTGGAACGCGGCGCCGTGCAGCACGGGCGACAGCGAGTGGGCCACCGGCGAGCCGATGACCGCGGCACGGCGCGCCACGTCAGAAAACACCCCTCGCCTGGGCGTCCGCCACGTCCGCGAGGTGCTCGTCGAAGCTCTCGTTGAAGCACGACTTGCCGTCCTTCTCGCACTTCACGAAGTACCGCCAGGCGCCGTCCTCGGGGCTGATGGCCGCCTGCACGGCCTTCTCGCTCGGCGAGCCGATCGGCGTCGGCGGCAGGCCCTTCGTCTCCGCGTTGTAGGTGTTGTACGGGCCGGAGCGGGCGCGGTCCTCGGGGCTGGTGGTGATGTGCGGCCGGTCCAGCTTGTAGTTGACCGTGGAGTCGAGTTCGAGGAGCTGGCCGTCGGCGAGCCGGTTGTAGATGACCCGGGCGACCTTGCCGAAGTCCTGGGTCACGCCTTCCTTCTCCACCAGCGAGGCCACCACCAGCACCTCGTACGGCCGGAACCCGGTCTTCTCGGAGCCGACGGGGATGCCGAAGCCCTGGAGGCGGTTCAGCGACGTGGTGATCACGCTCTTGAGCAGCCCGATCGCGTCCGCGCCCGGGTCGAGGTGGTACAGGCCGGGCAGGATGAGCCCTTCGAGCCGGTTCTCCTTCGGCGCGGCCGCCACGAACGCGGCCGCCCACTCGGGCACGCCCAGCGCGGCCGGGTCGGCGTTCTCCGCCGCCTCGCGCAACTGGTCCACCGTCACGCACTTCCTGGCGCCGTCCAGCTCCACGCACGAGGCGTCGGACAGCCGCGACATGATGCCCTTGGTGGTCGAGCCGTCCAGCGCGGTGAGGTCGTGCAGCACGTAGCCGCCCCGGACCTCCAGCGGCGTGATCTTCGCCGCCTTCTCCAGGATCCGCGCGACCGCGGCCTCGCCGGACATCTTGGTCTTCATCAGGTAGAAGCCCGGCTGGATGCCCGTGACCCGCGCGTCGTCGGCGCCCGCCTCGGTGAACGCCCGCTGGCTCGCCACGACGTCCTGCGCCTTGAGCGTGGCGGCGATGGAGGAGACCAGGTCCCCGTCCTTGACCTCGATCACCACGTCGGCCTCGCCGGTGCCGGCGTAGTCGTCGTAGGAGCCGATGCCGCTCAGCGTCCGGTACCCGTAGTACGCGCCCGCGCCACCGCCGGCGAGCACCAGCGCGACCACGACCCACAGGATCGTGCGCTTGCGCCTGCGCTTGGCCCGCCGCGCCGCCGCCGCGGCCTCGCCGCCGCTCCTGCGCCGGGGCCGCCGCCGCTGGTCCTGCTGCGCTTCGGGATCGGTGAACAACCCGAGGTCGTCGTTCACGAGCCGTCCTTCGGTCCGGGGGCACGCTCCTCGGCGGAGCGGGCCACGTGTCGAGCCCGCGCGTCCAGCCAGGACTGGAGGATCTCCACAGCGGCAGCCTGGTCCACGACAGCGCGTTGCTTCTTGCCTCGCACACCGCGTTCGGCCAGCACCCGGCTCGCCGTGACGGTGGTCAACCGCTCGTCGGTGAGCCGCACCGGCACCGGGGCGACGCGCTCGGCCAACGCCGCAGCGTACGCCGTCGCCTTCTCGGCCGCCGGCCCGTGCTTCCCGGCCAGCGTGCGCGGCAACCCGACCACGACCTCGACCACGTCGTGCTCGGCGACGAGTCCGACCAGGTCAGCGAGGTCCCGGCCGGTCTTCTCGTCCCGCGACAGGGTGACCAGCGGAGTGGCCAGGAACGCGCTCGGGTCGCTCAGCGCCACCCCCACGCGCACCGCGCCGACGTCGACGCCCAGCCTCCGACCGAGGCCGGGGTCGTCGACGCCGGGGCGGTCAGCGCTGCTCAAGGGCGCGGTCCACCTCGGCCCGCAGGGCCGTGAGGGCCTCGGGGACGCCGGCGGGGTTCGTGCCGCCGCCCTGGGCGAGGTCGGGCTTGCCGCCGCCGCGACCGCCCACGGCCGGGGCGAACGCGGGCACCAGCTTGCCGGCGGCCAGGCCCAGGTCGCGGGCCGCGGACGTGGTGGCCACCACGAAGCTGACCTTGTCGCCGTCCGGGGCGAACAGGCCGACCACGCCCGGCTTGCTGCCGAGCCGGTTGCGCACCTCGCCGGCCAGCGCCCGCACGTCGCCGCCCGCCGTGCCCTCGGGCAGGGCCAGCGCGACCACGGACACCCCGCGCACGTCCAGGGCCTGCTCGGCGAGCGACCCGGCGGAGGACAGCAGCTGGGCGGCCCGCACCCGCTCCAGCTCCTTCTCGGCCGCGCGCAGCCGCTCCACCAGGGCCTCGACCCGGGCGGGCACCTCGGCGTCGGGCACCTTCAGCATGGCGGCGACGTTCTGCACCAGGGCCCGCTCCTTGGCCAGGTACTTGAACGCCTCGATGCCGACGTAGGCCTCCAGGCGGCGCACGCCGGAGCCCACGGACGACTCGCCGATCACCGTGATCGGGCCGATCTGGGACGAGTGCTCGACGTGCGTGCCACCGCACAGCTCGCGCGACCACGGCCCGCCGATCTCGACCACGCGCACGGTCTCGTCGTAGGTCTCGCCGAACAGGGCGACCGCGCCCATCTCCTGGGCGCCGCCCATGTCGGTGTAGACGACGCGCACCGGCAGGTCCTTGCGGACGGCCAGGTTGGAGACCTCTTCGATCTCGCTGCGGGTCTCCTCGGACAGGCCGCCGGTCCAGGCGAAGTCCAGGCGCAGGTAGCCGGGCTTGTTGTAGGAGCCGCTCTGCAGGGCCGACGGGCCGAGCACCTGGCGCAGGGCGGCGTGCACGACGTGCGTGCCGGAGTGGCCCTGGCGCGCGCCGACGCGCCACTCCGGGTCGACGCGGGCCTCGACGTGCTCGCCCTCGGCGACCTCGCCGCTGACCACGCGCACCTGGTGCACCCACAGCTTGCGGGCGACCTTCTGGACGTCGACGACCTCCAGCTCGGCGTTGGCGGTGACGATGGTGCCCGCGTCGCTCTCCTGGCCGCCGGACTCGGCGTAGAGGGGGGTGCGGTCGAGCACGACCTCGACGAGGTCGCCCTCGCGGGCCGACCTCACCCGCTTGCCGCCGCTGATGATGCCGCGCAGCGTGGCCTCGCTGGCCAGCTCGGTGTAGCCGGTGAACTCGGTGGCGCCCAGCTCCAGCAGCTCCCGGTACACGGTCTGGTCGCCGTGGCCGGTCTTCTTGCCGGCGGCGTCGGCCTTGGCGCGGGCGCGCTGCTCGGCCATCAGCTTGCGGAAGCCGTCCTCGTCCACGGACAGGCCGGCCTCGGCGGCCATCTCCAGGGTGAGGTCGATCGGGAAGCCGTAGGTGTCGTGGAGCTGGAACGCCTTGTCACCCGGCAGGGTGGCGCGGCCCTCGGCCTTCACGGCGCCCGCGGCGCTCTCGAAGATCCGCGAGCCGGCGTCGAGGGTGCGGAGGAAGGCGTCCTCCTCGGCCTTGAGCACCTGCTCGATGCGGGCGAAGCCGCTGACCAGCTCGGGGTAGGTGGGGCCCATGGTGTCGCGCACCAGCTCGGCGAACCGCACCAGCACCGGCTCCCGGACGCCGAGCAGGCGGGAGGAGCGCACGATGCGGCGCAGCAGGCGGCGCAGCACGTAGCCGCGGGCCTCGTTGCCGGGGGTGACGCCGTCGCCGACCAGCAGCACGCCGGAGCGGGCGTGGTCGGCGATGACGCGGAACCGCACGTCGTCGGTCTCGTCGTCGCCGTACTTGCGGCCGGACAGCTCCTCGGCCTTGGCGATGACGGCGCGCACGAGGTCGGTCTCGTAGACGTTGTCCACGCCCTGGAGCAGCATGGCCACCCGCTCGACGCCCATGCCGGTGTCGATGTTCTTGGCGGGCAGCTCGCCGAGGATCGGGTAGTCCTTCTTGGCCCCGCCCTCGCCGCGCTCGTTCTGCATGAAGACGAGGTTCCAGATCTCCAGGTACCGGTCCTCGTCGACGACCGGGCCGCCCTCGGCGCCGTACTGGGGGCCGCGGTCGTAGTAGATCTCCGAGCAGGGGCCGCACGGGCCGGGCACGCCCATGGACCAGAAGTTGTCCTCGACGCCGCGGCGCTGGATGCGCTCGGGCGGCAGGCCGGCGACCTTCTGCCACAGGTCGGCGGCCTCGTCGTCGTCCTGGTAGACGGTCACCCAGATGCGCTCGGGGTCGAAGCCGTAGCCGCCGTCGCCCGTGGACCGGGTGACCAGCTCCCAGGCGAGCCGGATGGCGTCTTCCTTGAAGTAGTCGCCGAAGCTGAAGTTGCCGGCCATCTGGAAGAACGTCAGGTGGCGGGTGGTCTTGCCGACCTCGTCGATGTCCGGGGTGCGCACGCACTTCTGCACGCTGGTGGCACGCCGGTACGGCGGCGGGGCCTCGCCCAGGAAGTAGGGCTTGAACGGCACCATGCCGGCGTTGACGAACAGCAGGTTGGGGTCGTCGAGCAGCAGGGAGGCGCTGGGCACGACGGTGTGGCCGGCGCTCTCGAAGTGCTCGCGGAAGCGCTTGATGATCTCGTGGGTCTGCACGGTCTTTCCTTCGCGAAGGGTGGGGTCGGGGCGCGGTGAGGCGGACGACCGGCCTCTCAGTCGTCCGCCCTGCGCGCTCGCCGCCCCGGCGTGAAGCCCGTCTGCCGCTCCACGGTGTCCTGCAACTCCTGCTCGCGCTCGGACATGCCGGCGCGCACGTCGGCGCCGAAGGAGCCGAGGGCGCCCGCCAGCTCGCGCAGGCCCTGCCCGACGTTCTCGCCGATGCCCGCGGGCGTGGCGGAGTGCGCGGCCTGGCCCGCCTTGCGGGTGGCGAACACACCCGCGGCGATGCCGAGCCCGAACCAGAACAACCGCCTCATCGCCTGCCCCTGCGTCGTGCGTGCTTCTTGGGCGCCTCACCGGCCGCGCGGCGCGCCCGGATGGCCTTGCTCACCCCGTAGGACAGCGCGGCGGCCTTGACCAGCGGACCGCCGAGCGTGGCGGTGAACAGCGAGGTCAGCGCGGAGACGTTGCCGGTGACCGCGCGGGCGTTGGCGGTGATCCCGTCCACCCGCTCCAGCTGCGTGTTCACGTGCGAGATCGTCGTGTTCGCGCCGGTGAAGAGCGGGTCGCTGTTCTCGTGCGCCTTGCGGATGGCGATCGTCGCCTCGTCCAGCGTGCGGCCCAGCTTGATCAACGGGATCGCCAGCAGCAGCACCAGCAGCACGAACGCGCCGGCGGCGACCAGCGCGGCGATCTGCCCTGGCGACACGGATCCTCCTGGTGGCTTGCCTGTCTGGAGTGGTGGCCAAGGTTACCGCGCCCGGTCCGGCGGGTCCGCACGAGATCCGCGCGCGCGGCGTGCCACCTGGTGGGACGGTCGGTCCAAGACCCCCCATTTGGCCCCGCCTCCGGGGGTGGGAGGGGCGGCTAGCGTGGATTCAGGAGTGATCGTCACAAAGAGCTTGACAACGGCCACGCGGAGTAGATGAGGTAAGGCTTGCCTTAGCCGAGCTTCGGAGGTGTCGTGTTCGCCCCCAGCCCCTCCGGACGACCGATACCCGCGGGCGGACCCCACGAAGTGCTGGCCGCGGCCGAGCGCGCGCTGGGCGACGTGCCGGAGCACGGCATCGGCGCGGACGCCGCGCTGGCCAGGGTGGCCGGCGTGCTGGCCGCCTACGGGGTGGACCTGACCAGCCCGCTGGCCGCCGCCCACCTGCAACCGCCGCCGCTGGCCGTGGCCGTCGCGGCGGACGCGCTGGCCGGCGCCTCCAACGCCTCCCTGGACACCTACGACTCCGGGCCCGCCGCCATCGCGGTGGAGCGCTGGGTGGTGGCCGCGCTGGCCCGGCTGGCCGGGATGGGCGCGGACGCCGACGGCGTGTTCACCCCCGGCGGCACCCTGTCCAACCTCACCGCGCTGCTGCTCGCCCGGGACGCGGCGGCGGCCAGGCTCGGCGTGGACGCGCGGTCCGAGGGCGTGGCCGCGCTGCCCGACCCGGTGGTGTTCTGCTCGGAGGTCGCGCACTTCTCGGTGCAGCGGGCCTGCGCGGCGCTCGGCCTCGGCGAGGGCGCGGTGCGCCCGGTGTCCGTGGACGCCCACCGGCGGATGCGGCCCGACGCGCTGGCCTCGATGCTGCGCGCGATCACCGGCGCGGGCGGCACGCCGGTGGCCGTGGTGGCGACCGCCGGCACCACGGACTTCGGCTCCGTGGACCCCCTGCCGGAGCTGGCCGGGCTCGCCCGCGCGCACGGGGCGTGGCTGCACGTGGACGCCGCCTACGGGTTCGGCGCGGTGTTCTCCGCGAAGCTGCGCGGGCTGGTCGACGGCCTGGCGCTGGCCGACTCCGTGACCGCGGACCTGCACAAGATCGGCTGGCAGCCCGCGGCGGCGAGCGTGCTGCTGGTGCGCTCCGGGTCGCTGTTCGCGCCGCTGGAGCGGTCGGTGGCCTACCTCAACCCCGAGGACGACCGGGCCGAGGGCTACGACGGCACGCTCGGCCGCACGTTGCAGACCACGCGCCGGCCGGACGCGGTGAAGGTGGCCGCGACGCTGCTCGCGTTAGGTCGCGCCGGTCTCGGCGCACTGGTGGACCGCTGCCACGAGCTGGCCCGCCACGCCGCCCGGCTGATCGCCGCCGACCCGGCGTTCGAGCTGGTCGGCGCGGTGGTGCTGACGACCGTGGTGTTCCGCTACCGGCCCGCGGACGAGGCGCGGTCGGACGAGGTCAACGCGCGGTTGCGCCGCCGGCTGCTGCGCGCGGGCGAGGCGCTGATCGGCCGCACCGAGGTCGACAAGGCGACCTGCCTCAAGTTCACCCTGCTCAACCCCGACGCCCGGGAATCGGACCTCGTGGCGCTGCTCGCCCTGGTCCGCGAAGCCGGATCCGCGGCCGAACGACTGGTGGAGGGAGTGGCATGAGAGCTGACCCGCTGGACGGAGACCCGAGGTCGGCCGCCGAGCACGCCCACCTGGAGGCGCTGCTGCGCTGCTGGGTGCGGGAGCTGGGCGTGCCGGTCGGCGACCGGGTGCGCGTCGACGTGCTGGGGCTGCCGCTGGAGGCGGAGGTCCGCTACCACTCGCCGACCGGGCGGCACCGGTTCGGACCCGTGACCCTGGCCGGGAAGCCCGCGGACCCGGTGGTGGCGGTCGCCCTGGCCGGCGCGCAGCTGGGCGGCGACACCGCCGACCTGGTGGAGCGGACCGCCGAGTCGGTGCGGCGGGTGGCCGGGTTCATCGAGCACCGCAGGCGGCTCCCGGTGGGGCCCGCGGACCGGTTCCTGGACGCCGAGCAGCGCCTCATGCTGGGGCACCTGCACCACCCGGCGCCCAAGAGCCGCGACGGGCTGTCCGACGCCGACAACGCCCGCTACTCCCCCGAGCTGCGCGGCTCGTTCCCGCTGTTCTGGTTCTCCGCCGCCGAGGGGGTCGTCTCGCACGGCTCGGTGTCGGGCCCGGACGCGGTGACGCTGATGGCCGAGCTGGCCGGGCGGAACCCCGAGCCGGGGCGGGTGCTGGTGCCCGCGCACCCGTGGCAGGCCCACGACCTGCTGCGCCGGCCGCGGATCGCCTCGCTGGTCTCGCGCGGGCTGCTGGAGCCGCTGGGCGAGTTCGGGCCCGAGTGGTCGCCGACGTCCAGCCTGCGGACGGTGTACCGGACCGGCGCGCCGGTGATGCTGAAGCTGTCACTGGGCCTGCGGATCACCAACTCGCGGCGCGAGTCGACGTCCACCGAGCTGCGGCGCGGGTCGGAGGTCCACCTGCTGCTGGAGTCCGGGTACGCGGCCGGCACGGAGAAGGCGCACCCCGAGTTCTCGATCGTGCGCGACCCGGCGTGGATCGCGGTGGACGAGGGCGGCGAGGTGACCGGCCTGGACGTGGCCGTGCGCGAGTCGCCCGCGGACCTCGGCGACTCGCGGTGCCTGGCCGGGCTGGTCGCGCCGCGCCCCGGCATCGGCCGGTCGCTGCTGGGCGAGCTGGTGCTGCGGCTCAACGCCGCCGAGTGGGTCGCCGCCTACACCGACCACGTCCTGGTGCCCATGCTGCGGCTGTACGCCGAGACCGGCATCGGGCTGGAGGCGCACCAGCAGAACACGCTGGTCCGGCTCGACCCGGCCGGGCGCGTGGTCGGCGGCCGGTACCGCGACAACCAGGGCTACTACCTGGCCTCGTCCCACCTGCCGCGCGTGCTGGAGCGGCTGGGCGCGAGGACGTCGACGCTGGCCGTGGTCGACGACGCGGTCGTGGACGACCGGCTGACCTACTACCTGCTGCGCAACCAGGCGCTGGCCGTGATCGGGTGCCTCGGCGCGGAGGGCCTGGCCGACGAGCGGGACCTGCTCGGCGTGGTGGCGTCCCGGCTGAGGTCCGCGCTGCCCGCGCTGGCCGAGGCCGGCCCGGACGGCGACCGGCTGGCGCGGCGCTGGCTGGAGGCCGACGCGCTGCCGTGCAAGGGGAACCTGCTGACCAGGCTGGGTGGCATCGACGAGGTGCTGGCCCCGTTGGACGCGCAGTCCGTGTACTTCGACGCGCCCAACCCGCTGCGGGAGGTCGGGTGCGCCCGGTGACCCACCTCGACGCCTACCGGACGACCGACGACCTGTCGGGCGTGCCCGGACCGCCGCTGCCGGTGCTGACCGGCCGGTGGCGGGCGCGGGCCGCCGACCCCGGGCGCGACCTGTCCCTGGTGCACCGCTGGATGCAGGCCCCGCACGTGGCCGCGTTCTGGCACCAGGCGTGGCCGCGCGAGCGGTGGGCCGAGGAGCTGCGGAACCAGCTGGGCGGCGTGCACTCGCTGCCCGTGCTGGTGGACCTGGACGGCGACCCGGTGATGTACCTGGAGGTGTACCGGGCGGCGCGGGACGTGGTGGCGGGCGTCTACCCGGCCCGGCCGCACGACATCGGCCTGCACGTCGCCGTGGGCGAGCTGGCGATGACCGACCGGGGCCTGGTGCGGTCGCTGCTGCCGGTGCTGACCGAGGCGCTGTTCGAGGCCGACCCGCGGTGCACGCGGGTGCTGCTGGAACCGGACGTGCGCAACCGGCGGGCGATCAGCTCGTTCACCGCGGGCGGGTTCGCGCCGGTCGGCGAGGTGCTGCTGCCGGACAAGGTGGCGCTGCTGATGGTGCGGTCGCGATGACCGCCCACGACGTCGTGGCCGTCGGGTGCGGGCCGTTCAACCTCGGGCTGGCCGCGCTGGCGTCGACCGTGCCCGACGTGGACGTGGTCGTGCTGGAGGCGCGGCCGGAGCTGCGCTGGCACAGCGGCATGATGTTCCCGGACGCGCTGCTCCAGGTGTCGTTCCTGGCGGACCTGGTGACGCTGGTGGACCCCGCCCACCCGCTGTCGTTCCTGAACTACCTGCGCGACGCCGACCGGCTGTACCCGTTCTACGTGCGGGAGAGGTTCCACCCGACGCGGCGGGAGTACGAGGACTACCTGCGGTGGGCGGCGGCGCGGCTGCCGGTGCGGTTCTCCAGCCCGGTGACCTCGGTCGAGTGGGCCGGCGACCGGTTCGCGGTGTCCGGGCCGGGGTTCTCGGCGGAGGCGCGGCACCTGGTGCTCGGGGTCGGGACGGAGCCGCACGTGCCGCCGGCGCTGGCGGGCCTCGGCGACCGGCTGGTGCACAGCTCGGACTACCTGCACCGGGACGTGTCCGCCGAACGGGTGACCGTGGTGGGTTCCGGGCAGTCCGGGGCCGAGGTGGTGCTGGACCTGCTGCGGCGCAACCTGTCCGCCGGCCGGCCCGCCGTGTCGTGGCTGACGCGCACGCCCGTGTTCGCGCCGCTGGACTACACCAAGCTGGTGCTGGAGATGACCACGCCGGCGTACGTGCGGCACTTCCACTCGCTGCCGCAGGACAAGCGGGACGCGCTGCGGGCCGAGCACTGGCGGCACTACCGGGCGATCTCCTCGGAGACCCTGGAGGAGCTGCACGACCTGCTGTACCGGCGGGAGTGGGAGCGGGGCCTGGCGCCGGTCGAGCTGCGGCCGGGGGTGGCGGTGGTGTCGGCCTCGGTCGAAGGGGACGAGGTGGTGCTGGAGTGCGCGCACCGGGACACCGGGCGGGCGTTCCGGCACGTCACGGACGTGGTCGTGGCGGCGACCGGGTACCGGCAGGCGCCCACGCCGTTCCTGGCGCCGCTGGAGCCGTTCGTGCGGCGGGACGGGGCGGGGCGGTACGTGGTGGCGCTGGACCACTCGATCGCGCTCGACCCGGCGATCGGCGGGCGGGTATTCGTGGCCAACGCGGACCTGCACAGCCACGGCGTGGCGGCGCCCGACCTGGGCATCGGGGCGGTGCGCAACGCGACGATCCTGAACGCGGTGGCCGGGCGCGAGGTGTACCCGCTGCCCCGCCACACGGCTTACACGAGCTTCACCGCACCGGGAGAGACCGTTGACTGACCTGTGGCGCGAGTGCTCGGCGGCGTTGCTGGCGAAGGCGATCGGCGAGCTGTGCTTCGAGGGCCTGCTGACGCCGTCCGAGGGGGCCGGCGGGTACGAGCTGCGGTTCGACGACGCGGTGTACGCGTTCGAGGCGCGGCGCACGGCGTTCGGCGGGTGGGCGGTCGCGCCGGGCTCGGTCAGGCGCGGCGCGGCGGGCATCCTCGGCGACGACGTGGTCGAGCCGTGCGACGACGTGCAGCGGTTCGTGGTGGACGCCTTCCGGTCCCTCGGGGTGGACCCGGCCACGACCGCCGGGTTCCTGGCCGAGGTGACCTCGACGCTGGCGGCGGACGCGCACCTGGCCGCGACGTCCCGGCCGGTCGCGGAGCTGGCGTCGCTGCCGCAGGCCGAGCTGGACGGGCACCTGACCGGGCACCCGTGGCTGATCGCGAACAAGGGGCGGGTCGGCTTCTCCGCCGACGACGTGGCCCGGCACGCGCCGGAGTCGCGGACCCCCGTGCGGCTGCCGTGGCTGGCCGTGCACCGTGGGCTGGCGGAGTTCCGGGGCACGCCGGAGCTGTCGGAGCTGGCGGTCCGGGGGCACGAGCTGGGCGCGGAGACGGTCGAGCGGTTCACCGAGGTGCTGCGGGAGGCGGGCGTCGAGCCGTCGGCGTACGTGTGGCTGCCCGTGCACCCGTGGCAGCTCGACCACGTGGTGCGGGTGCTGTGGGCGCCGGAGCTGGCGCTGGGGCGGATCGTGGAGCTGGGCGAGGCCCCGGACTGGTACCTGCCGACGCAGTCGGTGCGGAGCATGTCCAACGTGGACTCCCCCGGCCGGTACCAGGTCAAGCTGCCGCTGAAGGTGCTGAACACGTCGGTGTACCGGGGGATCCCGCCGCACTGCACGGTGAACGCGCCGGTGGTGACGCAGTGGCTGCGGGGGCTGTGGCAGGCCGACCGGCTCATCGGGTCGTGGGGGACGCAGCTGCTGGGCGAGGTCGCTTCGGTGACCGTCCGGCACCCGCAGCTGTCACGGGCGGGTGACGTGCCCTACCAGTGGTTGGAGACGCTGGGGTGCATCTGGCGCGAGCCGGTGGCGCTGGGTGACGGTGAGCGGGCCTGGTCCCTGGCGGCCCTGCTGCACGTGGACCGCTCCGGGCGGCCGTTGGTGCTGGAGTACGTGGGTGAGGTGGACCCGGCGGTGTGGTTCGCGGCGTTGCTGCGGGCGCTGTTCCGGCCGTTGGTCCACTTCTTGTACACGTACGGGGTCACTTTCAACCCGCACGGGGAGAACGTGGTGGTCGTGGTCGACGCCGCCGGGTTGCCGGTGCGGGTGGCGCTGCTGGACCTGGTGGACGACGTGAACGTGTCGGTGGACCGGGTGCCGGCGCGGGGGCTGGACCCGGACTCGGACGCGCCGGTGCTGCCGCGCAAGCCCTGGGCGGTGCTGCGGCAGTACGTCGTGGACGCGCTGCTGGTGGGCGTGTTCCGGCCGCTGGCGTCGCTGTACCCGTTGGAGGAGTCGAGGTTCTGGGGGATGGTGCGCGGGGAGGTCGAGGCCTACCGGCTGCGGTTCCCCGAGGTGGCGGGTCGGATGGAGGAGGGGTCGCTGACCTGCGCCGAGTTCCTGCGGTACCCGCTGAACGGGTACCGGGTCACGCTGGGGTACCGGGACCTGGCCGCCCGGCCGCCGGTGCCCCGGGCGGGGACGGTGCCCAACCCGCTGCACGAGGTGGAGCCGGTGCTGCCGGTGGACGGGTGGTGAGGGTCCGCGGGAGGTGCCCGGAGGGGTCGGCAGGGCAGGTGTGGTCGGGTGAGGGCAGGTGTGGTCGGGCGAGGTCGGGTGAGGTCCGGCTAGGTCGGGCGCCCCCCCCCGGATACCCCCCCGGGCGGGGCGGCCCCCGTTATATGTGGGCGCCCCGGTGAGGTA
>NZ_JBHWIE010000036.1:0-45547 GCF_042732085.1 Actinosynnema sp. NPDC059797 | reverse complement strand
ACGCCAGGAACGGCCGCCCCTGGTCCTTGTAGGTCGGCAGCGCCTTGAGCACCGCCAGGCACACCTCCTGCGCCACGTCGTCCGCCGACGACCGCGACCGCTCCCCGCGCCCCACGCGGACCCGGCAGTACCGCACGATCGGCGGCCGGATCAGCGCGAGCAGCGCCTCCACCGCCCGCCGGTCACCCCGCACGGCCGGCTCGACGAGCGAGTCCGGTCCCTCCGCGCGCGCCACGGCGACCGGGACGTCCTCGCAGTCCACGGTCATCACCGCCTCCCCGGCTCGGGCGCGCGGCACCCCGCCGCCTCCCGGCTCGACCACGAAATCGACCACCACTGCCATCGCGAGTTCCTCCGCCTCCGCGCGCTGGACCACCCCTTTGGCCACATGCGAACGCGACGCGGCTCCCTCACGTGGATGACGCAGGTATTCGGAAGTTGCTCCGAACGGACGCGTTTAGGATGCGAACAGAGCAGTGGGTTACCACCATTGGATGCGCAGCGTAACCAGACACGCTAGGTGACCGCCATCCACGGCGACCGCTCGACCTCCTTGCGGAGGCGCGTCAGCGCCCGGTGCTGCGCCACCCGGACCGCGCCGGGCGTCGCGCCCACCACGGCGGCGGTCTGCTCCGCCGACAGGCCGACCACCACCCGCAGCAGCAGGATCTCCTGCTGCTTGTCGGGCAGCACGCGCAGCAGCTCGCCGAGCTTGCGCGACAGCTCCTCCCGCAGCGCCCACCGCTCGGGGTCGGCCGAGTCGTCCGGCGCGTCGGGCACCTCGGGCACGGGTTCGGCCCGGTTGCGCAGCGCCGCGCGGTGCGCGTCGGCGACCTTGTGCGCGGCGATGCCGTAGACGAACGCCAGGAACGGCCGGCCGTGGTCGCGGTACGTCGGCAGCGAGGTCAGCACGGCCAGGCACACCTCCTGCGCGACGTCGTCGGCGGAGGTGAACGAGCGCTCCTGGCGGCCCACGCGGGCCCGGCAGTAGCGCACGACCAGCGGTCGGACGATCTCCAGCAGGCGCGCGGCGGCGACCCGGTCGCCCGCGACGGCCTCGCGCACCCGGGCCTCCAGCTCGCCGGGCGGCGGAGCGGTCATCACCGGGCTCCGGGTAAAAGCGGGTCTCCCACGTCAGCGTTCCTCTGCGGTAGGCGGCGGATGCCTACCGTTCTACCGCACTCAGCCGGGCTTGCGGCCCAGGAGGTGCAACCGCGCCGCGACGTCGCGCAGCGGCGGCCTGGTCGCCGCGGCCAGCTCCAGCTCGGCCAGCGCGTCGGCCGCGCCCGGGTTGGCGTCCAGCACCGAGCCCGGCACCAGGTCGGACACCACGCCGTGGCCCTGCACCAGCTCCACCTCCAGGCCCGCGGCCGACACCAGCGCCTCCAGCCCCACCGCGTCGAACCGGCGCAGCAGCGGGTCGCGGGTGCCGGGGAGCTGCCCGGCCTCGTCGTCCAGCAGCTGCCGGGCCTCGACCAGCCGGCCCGCGATGGCCCGGTGCAGCACGGCCGCGAACCTGTTCGCCACCAGCACCGACACCGCGCCGCCCGGAACCGCGGCGGCGGCCAGCGCGCCCAGCGCGGCGGCGGCGTCGTCCACGACCTCCAGCAGCCCGTGCCCCAGCACCAGGTCGGCCGAGGCGTCCTGGTCCAGCACGTCCGTGTCGCCCTGCACGGCGGTGACCCGGTCCAGCACGCCCGCCTCGACGGCCCGGCGGTGCAGCGTCGCCAGCGCGTCGGGGCTCGGGTCGACCACGGTCACCGAGCACCCGGCCACGGCCAGCGGCACGGCCCACACCCCGCTGCCGCCGCCCACGTCGAGCACCCTCGGCGGCTCACCGCCACGGCGGTCCCGCGCGGCGGCCAGCTCGGTGTCGAGCACCCTGTGTACGGCGTCCGGTCGCATGGCACCAGAGCGTAAGGGTCGTAGGCTGCACGTTGTGCATACGGTGGCGGTGCTCAGCCTCAAGGGTGGCGTAGGCAAGACGACGGTCGCGTTGGGTCTCGCGTCGGCCGCGCTGCGGCGCGGGGTCCGGACGCTGGTCATCGACCTGGACCCGCAGTGCAACGCCACCTCCACCCTGGAACCCGACGAGACCCGGGCCAGCGTTTACGACGTGCTCAAGGAGCCGACCGCGGAGGTGCTGCGGACGGCCATCTCGCCCAGCGGGTGGGGCGACGGCGTGGACGTGATGGTGGGCTCCGAAGAAGCCGAGTCGCTGAACCACCCCGACCCGAACGAGGCCCGCCTGGGCCGGCTGCGCGAGGCGTTGCGCCTGCTCAAGGAGGCCGAGGAGCCCTACCAGCTCGTGCTGCTGGACTGCCCGCCGTCGCTGGGCCAGCTCACCAGGTCGGCGCTGGTCGCGGCCGACCGGGCGCTGCTGGTGACGGAACCCACGATGTTCGCGGTGGCGGGCGTGCAGCGGGCGTTCGAGGCGGTGCAGGCCGAGCGCGAGCACAACCCGCAGCTCCAGCCGCTGGGCGTGGTGGTCAACCGGGTCCGGCCGCGGTCGCACGAGCACCAGTTCCGCATCGACGAGCTGCGCGACATCTTCGGCCCCCTCGTGATGCCGGTCGCGATGCCCGACCGGCTGGCCGTGCAGCAGGCGCAGGGCGCGTGCATGCCGATCCACGAGTGGGGTACTCCCGGCGCGCGCGAGGTGGCGCTGGCGTTCAACCTGCTGCTGGCCCGGATCCTGCGGATGAGCCGCAGCCGCCGTCGTCCCTCGCACGAGGACTTCGACGACGACGAGATCCAGGAGGCCGTGGACGCGTGACCAGGGGAAGCGCGGGCGCCGGTGCCCGAGGGTGACACGGTCTTCCTGGCCGGGCGTCGCCTGGACGAGGCGCTGGCCGGGCGGACGCTGCTGCGCGGTGAGCTGCGCCACCCCCGGTGGGCCACCGCGGACCTGGGCGGCCGGGACGTGCTGGGCGTGCGGTCGGTCGGCAAGCACCTGTTCACCCGGTTCTCCGGCGACCTGAGCCTGCACAGCCACTTCCGGATGGACGGCGCCTGGCACCTCTACCGTCCCGGCGACCGCTGGCGGCGGCCCGGCCACCAGGTGCGGGCGGTGCTGGAGGTGCCCGACCGGGTCGCCGTGGGGTTCTCGCTGCACGACCTGGAGCTGCTGCCCACCGACCAGGAGCCCCGCCTCGTCGGCCACCTGGGACCGGACCTGCTGGGCGAGGGCTGGGACGCGGGGCAGGAGGCGGAAGCCGCGCGCAGGCTCGCCGCCGAGCCGGACCGCGAGCTGGGCCAGGCGCTGCTCGACCAGCGCGTGCTGGCCGGCGTGGGCAACCTCTACAAGGCCGAGGTGTGCTTCCTGCTGGGCGTGTCACCGTGGAGCCCGGTGTCCGCCGTGGACGCGGCGGAAGCGGTGCGGCTGTCCCGCAGGCTGCTGCTGGCCAACGCGTGGCGGCCCGAGCAGAGCACGACCGGCGACCTGCGCCGGGGCAGGCAGCACTGGGTGTTCGAGCGGACCGGCAGGCCGTGCTTCCGGTGCGGCACGCGGGTGCGCGGGGGGAGGCAGGGCGAGGGCGTGCTGGAGCGCCCCGCGTACTGGTGCCCGCGCTGCCAGCCGGGACCGATCGCTTAGGGTTGCCGCCGTGGTCTACAAGAGCGTGGTGCGCAAGGCGTTGTTCCAGATGCACGGCGGGGACGCGGAGCGGGTCCACGAGACCACCCTCGGCTTGCTGGAGAAGCTGAGCCCGGCCGCGCGGCTCGTCCCGCGGCGGCCCGCGCTGGAGCGCACCGTGTTCGGCGTGCGGTTCCCCAACCCGGTGGGCCTCGCGGCGGGCCTGGACAAGAACGGCCGGGCGCTGCCCGCGTGGGGCGCGCTGGGGTTCGGGTTCGTCGAGGTGGGCACGGTGACGAGGCACCCGCAGCCGGGCAACCCGAAGCCGCGGCTGTTCCGGCTGCGCGCCAGCGAGGCGATCATCAACCGGATGGGCTTCAACAACGACGGCGCCCAGGCCCTGGCCGACCGGCTGGCGCGGCTGGGTCCGCTGTCCGTGCCGCTGGGCATCAGCCTCGGCAAGTCCAAGGTCACGCCGGTCGAGGAGGCCGTCGGCGACTACCAGGCCTCGCTGCGCGCCCTCTACCGGTTCGGCGACTACTTCGCGGTGAACATCAGCTCGCCGAACACGCCGGGGCTGCGCGGCCTCCAGGACCGGGGCGCGCTGACCGAGCTGCTGTCCGGGCTGAACGGCACCGCGCGCGAGCTGGCCGGCGGCGCCACGCCCAAGCCGATCCTGGTCAAGATCGCCCCGGACCTGACCGACGAGGCGATCGGCGAGCTGCTGGAGGTGTGCGCGGACCACGGCGTGAGCGGGTTGATCGCGACCAACACCACGTTGTCGCGCGACGGGCTCGCGCCGGCCGACCAGGCGCTGGCGGGCGAGGCCGGCGGGTTGAGCGGGAAGCCGCTGGGGGCGCGGGCGCGCGAGGTGGTGCGGTTCGTCAGCAGGCGGACCGACGGGAAGTTGCCGATCATCGGGGTGGGCGGCATCGCGAGCGCCGACGACGCCAAGCGCATGTTGGACGCGGGGGCGAGCCTGGTGCAGGTCTACACCGGGTTCATCTACGAGGGGCCCGGTCTGGTGCGGAGGATCAACCGGTCGCTGGTCCGCTGAGGCGGCTGGTTCGCCGAGGCCGACTGGTCCGCCGAGGCGGCTGGTCCGCCGAGTCGGCCGGCCGGCTGGTTCGGTGAGGCGGCCGGCGGGTTCGCCGAGGTGGCGGCCGACCGCGCGGCCGAGGTGGTGGCCGGGCTTGGTCCGCTAGGCCTCGCGGGCGGCCCGCAGCCAGCGCAGCAGCGGGTGCAGGATCACCACCACCAGCGGACCCCAGACCAGGCCGTTCAGCTCCATGTCGCCCACTTCGAGGGTGAGGTCGCCGACGCCCGCGACCAGGGCCGCACCGCCGACCAGCGCGTTGCCGGGGTTGGTCAGGTCCACCCGGTTCTCCATCCACACCCGCACGCCGACCAGGCTGATCAGGCCGAACAGGACCAGCGTCGCGCCGCCGACCACGCCGGGCGGGACGGTGTCGAGCGCCGCCGCGACCTTGGGCGAGAACGACAGCAGCACGGCGGCCACGCCGGTCACCGCGAACGCGGCCGTGGAGTAGACCTTGGTCACGCCCATCACGCCGATGTTCTCGGAGTAGGTGGTGGTGCCGGAGCCGCCGCCGAAGCCCGCGAACGTGGTGGACAGGCCGTTGGCGATGATCGAGTCGCCCGCGCTGCCGTCGAGGTTGCGGCCGGTCAGCGCGGCGACCGCCTTGACGTGGCCGACGGTCTCCGCGACCAGCACGAGCACCACCGGCAGCACCAGGAGCGTGACGGACGGGCGCAGCTCGGGCTCGTGGAACTCGGGCAGGCCGAACCAGGCCGCCCGCGCGACCCCGGAGGTGTCGACGAGGCCCGAGAACAGGCCGAGCAGCCACCCGGTGAGCACGCCCCCGAGCACGGCGAAGCGGAAGAACGAACCGCGGCCCAGCACCCCGCAGAGCAGGATGATGCCCGCGGTCACGACGGCGAGCAGCGGCTGGACGGCGAACGACTCGGTGGCCCGGCCGGACAGGTCCAACCCGATGATCACCACCACGGCCCCGGTCACGACCGGCGGCATCACCGATTCCAGGAGCCGCACGCCCAGGGCCTTCACGGCGATCCCGATGATGATCACCAGCAGGCCGGCCGCGAGGACGCCGCCGAGCTGCGCGGCGATGCCCTCGTCGCGCGCGGCGGACAGCGGGGCGATGAACGAGAAGGACGGTCCGAGGTAGCTGGGCACCCGGTTGCGGGTGATCACCAGGAACAGCAGGGTGCCGACGCCGGAGAACAGCAGGGTGGTGCTGACCGGGAGGCCGGTGGTGGCGGGGACGTAGATGGTGGCGCCGGCCATGGCGACGAGGTGCTGGGCTCCGAAGCCGATGGTGAGGGGCCAGCTCAGCCGCTCCTGGGGGGCGATGGCGTCACCGTCTGTGGTGCGGCCATCGCCGTGCACGGTCCACAACGCCACGCAATGACCTCCCCGGGCGACCAGGCCGAACCACGCTGTTCGACAAGGGATCCTGCCACGCCATGTAGTGGCTCAGCCTATGTAACGGTCTGATAATCACACGATCGCAGCAGCGTACGCCACCGGCCCGTGCACGTCAGCGGGACTCTGCTACGCAACGTGAGGTAGCCGACGTTCGTGCAGATGGACGTGCAGGTGTGGAGGCATGACTTCGGTTGACCGCAGTGCGGCAGCCCAATCGGACACACCGACCAAGCGACCCGAATCGCACCGAGGAGCCCCTGCCCGACACCGGGACTCACTACTCGGCGCCACCCCAAGCCCCGCCGACCGCCCCACTAACCTCAACGCCCCACAGCACTTGAACTTAGTACTTGAACTAAGTACAGACCTGAGCACCCACACTCAGCACCCAAATCGATCGAGCGAGGCCCAGGCCGGCACTCCAAACCCAGGCTTACACCCCGACGTGCCGCCCCGCCCCACCCGACCCAGCCCACCCGACCCAGCCCACCCGACCCCGCCCGGTCTGACCCGGCCCAGCCCGGTCTGACCCGGCCCCGCTCGGTCTGACCCGGCCCCGCTCGGTCTGACCCGGCCCCGCTCGGTCTAATCCGGTCCCGCTTGGCCTGACTCGGCTTGCCTGACCTCGCTCGGCTTGACCCTGGCCCGGCATGAGCTGACCCGCCCTCCGGCCTGATCCGGCCCGACATGGGCTGACCCGCCCTCCGGCCTGATCCGGCCCGGCATGGGTTGGGATTGGGGTTGGGGCTGGGGCTGGGGCTGGGCTTGGCTTGGAACTCGTGCTTGCGCTTGGAACTCGTGCTTGGGCTTTAACGGAGGCTGAGGCTGGGCTTGAACTTTGTGCAGGTGGCGTGGTTCGGCGCGGGGTTGAACGGGGTTGAACTTGGTGGCTCGAGGTGGACTTGAACTTAGTTCTCGGGGTTGGTGGCCCTCGTCCAGCTCGACAGCTCACGCAGGCCCGCCGCCAGGCCGGCCAGGTGGTCCGTTGCGTCGCCCAGTACCTGGCGCGGGTTGGCGGCGGTGCTCTCGGCCAGCACTCGGCCGGCCGCGGCGACCAAGCCGCAGTAGCCCTCCACGCCCTCGTCCAACTGCTCGCGCAACCTCCGCACACCCTCCACCAGCGGCCCGCGGTCCAGCGGCGGAGCGGTGTCACGCGCCCGTTCCACGGCCTGCAGCTGGTGCGACACCGCGCGGATCGCGGCAGAAGCCTCGGCACCGGTCGCCCGCGCCTGCTCGACCGAGTCGGACGGCACGGACGTCAACGCCGCCGAGTCGAGCTGGTGCAGCAGCTCGCGCAGCGTGTCCTCCGCCTCCTCCAACCGCTCCATCGGCTGCCGGGCGGCGGACGCCCGCGCGGGCAGCGGGGAACGCACCGGCGCGACCGCGAGCTGCTGCCGCGCCCGGTCGATCTCCCGCCTGCGCAGGCCGGTCCGCACGGCCAGCACCGACGTGCCCGCGAAACCGAGGGCCACGCCGATCCCGATCTCCGGGGCCACCGCGCCGACCAGTGCCAGCGTGCCGAGCGCCGCGAGCAGCGCCAGCACGATCAGCCAGAACGTCAGCACGCGGCCCGACCGGCGGTACCGCCGGTCGAGCTTCGCCCGCGGGTCGTTCCACGCGGCGACCCTCCGCCGCACCTGGTCCGCGACTTGCCCCTGCAACTGGCCGCCGACGAACTGGACGATCTCTCCGGCCGCCTTCCGCCGGGGATCCATCGCGGACACCATCCTCTCAGCCCTGGTTGGTCTGGGGGTTCTGCGGGATCTGCTGGGTCTGCTGCACCGGCTGCGCCTGCGACTGCTGCACCCGCTGCTGGATCTCCTGCTGGATGCTCGCGCTCGCCGGCCGGCTGCCGCCGGTCACCTCGCCCGCGACCTTGCCACCCGACAGCGACGCGCGGATCTGGTCCAGCCTCGCCGAGCCCGCCATCTGCGTGGTCGACTGCTGGACCTCCAGCATCCGGCCCTGGACCGAGTTCTGCGCCAGCTCCGCGGACCCGAGCGCGGTGGTGTACCGCTTCTCGATCTTGTCGCGGACCTCCTCCAGCGACGGCGTGTTGCCGGGCGCGGCCAGCTCGGTCATCTGGCGCAGCGAGTGCGAGACCTGCTCCTGCATCTTCGCCTGCTCCAGCTGGCTGAGCAGCTTGGTGCGCTCGGCGAGCTTGCCCTGCAGCACCATCGCGTTGCGCTCGACGGCCTGCTTGGCCTGCGAGGCGGCCTGGAGCGCCTGGTCGTGCAGCGTCTTCAGGTCCTCGATGCTCTGCTCCGCCGTGACGAGCTGGGTCGCGAACGACTGGGCGGCGTTCTCGAACTCGGTCGCCCGCTGCTCGTCGCCCTTGGCGCGGGCCTCGTCGGCGAGCACCAGCGCCTGACGCGCGGACGCCTGGAGCTTCTCCACCTCACCGAGCTGCCGGTTGAGCTTCATCTCCAGCTGCCGCTGGTTGCCGATCACCGCGGCGGCCTGCTGCGACAGGGCCTGGTGCTGCCGCTGCGCCTCCTCGATGGCCTGCTGGATCTGCACCTTCGGGTCGGCGTGCTCGTCGATCTTCGACGAAAAAGCCGCCATGAAGTACTTCCACGCCTTCGCGAAAGGGTTGGCCATCTCCTACGCCTGCCTTCTCCGCACGTCCTTGGCTCGCGCTCGTGATTGGCAACGACCCGGTGCTGTTGTTGGTTCCATCGTTCCAGTTGTGCCGCGCTGGTTCCACCGACCTGGGGAGATCTCCGGGTTCCCCCTGAGTCCTCCCCGAACTTTCGTCGGACGGGTTGATGCTTCCCCGGCACGCCCGTCCTGACGCGCGGGCGCGGCGGGTGGTTGCCAACCCGTGACACGATCACCCGTGACATGACCGAGAGCCGAGCCGGGTGCACCCGGCTCGGCTCGTCGCAGGTCTGGTTGGGTTACGCCGCCACCACCGCGCCGCGCGGCTCGCTGAGCGAGGTGGACAGCCGGTGCGTGAGCACGGGCTGGAGTCGCAGGTCGGACAGGTCGTTGCCGATCATCGCGGGCACGATGGTGCCGCCCTCCAGGCCGGACGGGGCGGGCGCGGCCCGCTCGGTCAGCTCGGCGGGGCTGGTCACGGACTTCTGGACGGCGCCGATGTCCGAGGCGACCAGGTGCAGCAGTTCCGACAGCGGCAGGTCCAGCGCCTCGCAGATCGCGGCCAGCAGCTCGCTGGACGCCTCTTTGCGGCCGCGTTCCACCTCGGAGAGGTAACCCAGGCTCACGCGCGCGGTCCTGGAGACCTCGCGCAGCGTGCGGCGTTGGGTGGTGCGGGCATGGCGGAGCCGATCACCGATCGCCTCGCGCAGCAGCACGGTCATCGCGCGCCTCCTTCCGGCCGGCCGTGCCACCACGTTACCGACCCGTCCCGTCGACGGGCAGTGAGTTCTCGACACGTCCGCCAAGGGCGAACGAGTGAACCGGCCGGTAAGTTCCCGTGTTGTCGGCGTTGTGTGACGGAAAACTCGCTGGTCAGATCACCTGATCGGGATCTTGAGGTGTTCGCGCAACATGGTGAGCGCGGCTTCGGCGGCACTTCCGCGCACTTCCCGACGATCACCACTCAGAGTGAACGTTCTGGTCACCGAACCGAGTGGACCGGCCAAACCGACGTGGACGGTGCCCGGCGCCACGCCGTCCTGCGGAGCAGGTCCGGCCACCCCGGTCAGGCCGAGGCCCCAGGTCGCGCCACAGCGCGTGCGAGCACCCTCCGCGAGCTGTCGTGCCACTTCCGGGTGAACTGCGCCGTGCTCGGCCAGCAGGGCCGCGTCCACGCCGGCGAGCTCGTGCTTCAGGTCCGTGGCGTACACCACGAGCCCGCCGCGCAGCACGGCGCTGGCGCCCGGCACCTCGGTCAGGACGACCGCGACCAGGCCCGCGGTCAGCGACTCGGCGGTGGCGACCGTCTCACCTCGCTCGCGCAGCGCCAGCACCACGTCGGCCGCGTCCACGCCCGACGCAGCCCCGTCCGACGCAGCCCCGTCCGACGCAGCCCCGCCCGCCGCAGCCCCGTCCGCCGCGCTCACGCCCCCGCCACCGCCCGCTTGCCGCGCGCCCGCAGCCGGAAGGCGCGGATCACGTAGTCGACACCGGTGACCACCGTCAGCAGCACGGCCGCACCCATGCTGACCAGCGCCAACGGCTCCAGGTAGGCCGGCAGCGGCAGCAGGTACAGGCCGATCGCCAGGATCTGCACCAACGTCTTGGCCTTGCCACCGCGGCTGGCCGGGATCACGCCGTGGCGGATGACCCAGAAGCGCAGCAGCGTCACGCCCAGCTCGCGCACCACGATGACCACCGTCACCCACCACGGCAGCTCGCCGAGCAGGCTCAGGCCGACCAGGGCGGCGCCGGTCAGCGCCTTGTCCGCGATCGGGTCGGCGATCTTGCCGAAGTCCGTGATCAGGCCGAGCTTGCGGGCCAGGTTGCCGTCCACGTGGTCGGTCACCGACGCGACCGCGAACACCCCGAACGCGGCCAGCCGCCACCAGAACTGACGCCCGTCCTCGGCGAAGAGGAAGTACAGGAACACCGGCACGAGCACCAGCCGGGACATCGTCAGCACGTTGGCGATGTTCAGCACCGGCACGCGCGCGGGTTCGGTCACCTCGGGAGCACCTCGACGGCGGAGACCACCAGGTCGACGCCCTCGGCCGCGTCGACCCGGCAGCGGACCAGGTCGCCGACCTTCAGGCCGTCGGCGTTGGTGATCACGCACTCGCCGTCGACCTCGGGCGCCTGGTGCGCGGCGCGGCCGACGCAGTCGCTCTCGTCGTCCTCCTCGGTCTCCACCAGGACGACGACCTCCTCGCCCACGCGGTCCTCGGCGCGCTGCGCGGTCAGCTCCTCGACCAGGTTCGAGATCCGGGTGACGCGCTCGGCGATCGTGTCGGCGTCCAGCTTGTCCGGCAGGCCCTCGGCCTCGGTGCCGTCCTCGTCGGAGTAGCCGAACACGCCCACCGCGTCCAGGCGGGCCTCGGTGAGGAAGCGCTCCAGCTCGGCCACGTCGGCCTCGGTCTCGCCGGGGAAGCCGACGATGACGTTGCTGCGGATGCCCGCGCGCGGCGCGAGCGACCGGATCTGCTCGACCAGGGCCAGGAAGGACTCGGTCGAGCCGAACCGGCGCATCCGCCGCAGCACCGGCTCGCTGGAGTGCTGGAACGACATGTCGAAGTAGTCGGCCACGCCGTCGGTGGTCGCGATGGCCCGCACCAGGGTCGGCTTGGTCTCGGCGGGCTGGAGGTAGGAGACGCGGACGCGGTCGATGCCGGGCACCGCGGCCAGCCTGGCCAGCAGCCGCTCCAGGCCGCCCAGCTCGCGGGGCAGGTCCTTGGCGTAGGAGGTGGAGTTCTCGGAGACCAGGAACACCTCGCGGACGCCCTGCTCGGCCAGCCACATCGCCTCGGCGACCACCTCGTCGGGGTGGCGGGAGACGAACGCGCCCCGGAAGGAGGGGATCGCGCAGAACGAGCAGCGGCGGTCGCAGCCGGAGGCGATCTTCAGCGGGGCGACGGGCGTGTCCTCCAGGCGGGTGCGCAGCACGCGCGGGCCCCACCCGTGGCCGGGCACCTGGACGTCCGTCGCGGCCTGCGGGCGCTGCACGGGCGTGAGCGGGAGCAGCGTGCGGCGGTCCACGGGCTTGTGCGACTCGACGGTCTTGCCGGCCAGCACGTCGTCCAGGCGTTCGGAGAGGTCGCCGTAGTGGTCGAAGCCGAGGACGGCGTTCGCCTCGGGCAGGCTGTCGGCCAGCTCGGAGCCGTAGCGCTCGGCCATGCACCCGACCGCGACCACCTTGGCGCCGCTGTCGGCGGCGGCGAGGAGGGTGTCCACGGAGTCCTTCTTGGCCGACTCCACGAAGCCGCAGGTGTTGACCACCACCACGTCGGCCTCGTCGTCGACCAGCTCCCAGCCGCCCGCGGTGAGGCGGCCGGCGAGTTCCTCGGAGTCGACTTCGTTTCGGGCGCAGCCGAGGGTCAGCATGGCGACGCGCTTGGACGTGGTGGGGGAAGACACGGTGCTCAGGGTAACCGGCGTCGTCCCGTGGGCCTGCCGGCCCGTTCCGCGGTCAGGTCCGGCGGGGTGCGGCGGGCAGGGGTCCCGGCGATTTCACGGAGGCCTCGGCCAGGAGTTCGCTCTCCGGCACGTGGACGAGGTGACCTGCCGGTTCGGGTCGAGGGGACGGCGGACCGGTCCCCGCGCGCCACCCGGACCGGGCAGGGCGGCCCCCTGTTGGCGCAGGGGCCGCCCACCCGCCCATGACTCGCCTCACCTCGGTGTCGACCCGCCCGCGCGGGGGCCTACTTTTGTCGCCGTGACCGACCCGATCAACGTGCGTCGCGCCCGCACCGGTGACGTGCGCGCGATGAAGGCCCTCATCGACCAGTACGCCGGCAAGGTGCTGCTGTCCAAGCCGCTGGTGACGCTGTTCGAGGACATCCAGGAGTTCTGGGTGGCGGAGGAGGGCGGCACGGTCCTCGGCTGCGGCGCGCTGCACGTCCTGTGGGAGGACCTGGCCGAGATCCGGACGGTCGCCGTCGACCCGGCGCAGAGCGGGCGCGGGATCGGGCACCGCATCGTCCGCAAGCTGATCGAGACCGCCCGCGAGCTCCAGCTCCAGCGGATCTTCGTGCTGACCTTCGAGACGACCTTCTTCGGCCGGCACGGGTTCGTCGAGATCGACGGCACGCCCGTGTCCCCCGAGGTCTACGAGGAGATCATGCGGTCGGCCGACGAGGGGGTGGCGGAGTTCCTCGACCTCTCTTACGTCAAGCCGAACACGCTCGGGAACACCCGGATGCTCATGCACCTCTGACTGTTCTAGTAAAAACTCGAACAGTCTTGACTCGATGAACCCAGAGCGCCAAGCTGGGGTCGTGGAGCAGTTGACGGTCGACGAGCTGGCGGTCCGGGTGGGCCTGCCCGGCAGCACCATCCGCATGTACCAGACCAAGGGCGTGCTGCACCCGCCGCGCCGGCAGGGGCGGGTCGCCTACTACGACGCCTCCCACCTCGAACGGCTCGTGCTGGTGCAGCGCCTCCAGGCGCGCGGCTTCTCGCTGCCCGCCATCGCCGAGCTGGTCAAGGCCCGCGAGAAGGGCGCCAGCGTCGCGGCCGTGCTGGGCGTCGGCGACGCGGAGGGCCCCGACGACTGGGTCCGCATCCGGGTCCGCGACATCCGGCGCCTGGTACCGCTCGGCGACGTCCGCCCGAGCATCATCACCAAGGCCACCCAGCTCGGCCTGATCCGCTGGCGGCGGGGCTGGCCGCACGCCCGCCGGTGGGCGCTGGAGGCGGGCAACCGGCTCGCCGCGCTGCTCGTGCCCAGCGACGACGTGCTCGACAGCTTCACCGACCTGCGCCGGTCGACCGACGCCATCGCGGCCAACTTCGTCGAGGTCTTCGAGCGCCACCTGTGGCCCAAGCTGGCCGAGAACGCCGACCAGGAGGACCAGCTCGACCGGATGCGCGCCCTGCTGGTCGAGCTGACCTACACCGCCGAGACGGCCGTGATCGGGACGCTGCGCGAGTCGATCCGCGACGCCGCCGAGGAGTTCGCCCGCCGCCACCAGCTCGTGCCCGGCGACGACTTCCGGCCCGCCTGGCTCGACGAGCCGGTCCCGATCGCCGAGCGCCTCGTCGAGGTGCCCGAGGACGACGAGACCCCCGACGAGCCCGCGATCCAGCGCTTCCTCGAACGCGGCGACCAGGACGAACCCCGGTGAGCGCGATGGCGCCCGACCCGGCGTGGCGGGCCCTGCGCCAACCGGGCGGCCTGGTCCTGCACGCCGGCGCGGACCTGTCCTACCTCCTGCCCGACGTGCCCGACGCCGAGGCGCGGACCATCGTCGACGTGCTCGCCGGGCGGGCGGACCCGGACCGGCTCGGCCCGGCGATGCGGCTCCAGCTCAGGTCCCTGGGCGCGCTGCGGCCGGCGGACCTGCCGACCAGTCGGCCACCGGCGGTCGGCGTCCGCGTCGTCGGCGCCGAACCCGCCCGCCTGCGCGGGCACTTCCCCGGCCACCCCGAACCGGACCTGGTCCTGGTCGTGCGCACCACCGGCACGCTGGCCGACCTGGCCGACCTGCGCGAGCACCGCCCGCACCTCCTGCTCGACCTCGCCCACCACCACACCGCCGCGCTGGGCCCCCTCGTCGTGCCGGGCGCAAGCGCTTGCCTGGGCTGCCTGACCGTGCGCGCCCGCCGCCGCTGGAGCGACCCGGAACCACCGCCGACCCCCGCCGCGACGACCGCCGACTTCCCGTTCCACTGGGCCCGGCACGCGATCGACCGCCTGGTCGGGGGCTCCCTGGCCCTGCTGGACCGGGTCGTGACGCTGAACCTGGACGAGTTCACCACCACCGCCGAGGACGTCCTGCCCTCGGCGGACTGCGAGACGTGCCCCCGGTTCCACACGGGCCGGGTGGACCTGCCATGGGATGACACCCGGGGGATTTCAGATGACAACCGCCCTCCGCTTGCCTGACGCCTTCACACCCGACACCACCAACACCGCCGCCGCCACGCCCACGTGCTGCTGCTGTTGCTGCTGCGCCGTGTCCTCGGTCGGGGCGGCCGTCTCCCTGCCGACGGGGTTGGCGGGCGACCTGGAGGCCGCCGGGCACCCGGCCGGCAAGGCGGTGTGGGCCAAGGCGCTCTGGGTGCTGCCCGCCGCGCTCTACCTGCCGGGGTTGCTGCTCCTGCCGTTCGTCGAGGAGGTGGGGTTCGCGCTCTGGTACGGCGTGGGCGGCGGCGCGGTCGCGCTCCTCTGGACCTTCCTGGCCGCCAGGTTCACCGGCGCGCGAGCCCCGTGGCGCGGACCGGTGCGGCTGGTGTTCTGGTGCGCCGCGTTCGTCGGGGAGCTGTTCCTGTCGCTGCCGCTGCTCGGGGTGCTGGTGCCCCTGGGCCCGGTGTTCGGCACCACGGTCTACTCGCTGCTGGCGGTCGGCGTGGGCGTCCTGACCTACCGCGTCCACCGCCTGCCCGAGCCGTGACCACCCCGTCCGCCGCGCTCCTGCGCCGGGCGGTCGGCTGGCGGCAGGGCGTGGTCTCCCGCCTGGCGCCGGTGCCGCGCACGCTGTCCGATGTGGACGTGCCGGGTTACGCCGCCGTGCCCGAGCCCTTCGCCACCGGCGGCACCTCCGGCGGCGCCGCCTTCGACGCGGAGCAGGCGGAGCTCGCCGCCGTCGCCGAGGCCCTGGAGCGCCACGCCGCCGCGCGCACCCGCCTGCGGACCACCACCACCCCGCCGCCGAACCACTGGCCCCTGGACGACTTCAGCCTCCACACCCCGGCGCAACGGGCCCACCCCGACTTCCGCCACCGCTACGACGACCCCGAGTACGCCGAGGCGTGGACGCTCCCCGGCAACGAGCCCGTCTGGGTGCCCGCCGGCCTGGTGGCCCTGCGCGAGGACTTCGGCCTGCCCGCCACGTCCTCCGGCCTGGCCGCCGGCCCGTCCCCGACCAACGCCCTGCTGCGCGCGCTCCAGGAACTGGTCGAGCGGGACGCGTTCACCACCACCTGGCTGCACGGCCTCGCCCCGCCGCGCCTCGACCTCCCGGCGGACCTGCGCCGCGCGGGCGACGTCCACGCCTTCGACCTCACCCCCGCCCGCAGCCCGCACCCCGTGGTGGCCGTCGCGGGCACGCTGCCCCTCGCCGGCCGCCCGCGCCCGACCCTCGGCCTGGCCTGCCGCGCGACCCTGGACGAGGCGGTCCGCAAGGCGTGGCTCGAGTGGACCCAGGGCACCGTCTTCATCGCCACCCGGCCGACCCCGGTCCTCCGCCCGGACGAGGTGACCGACTTCGACCGCCACGCCCTCTACTACGCGGCCCACCCGGACGAGTGGCACGACCTGCCCTGGTGGCGCGGCGGCCCCGGCGACCCGCCGCCGGACTCCACCGCCCGCACCACCGCCGACCAACTGCGGGAACTCGTCGACGCCCTGGGCGTCCGCCTCGCCTACCGCGACCTGACCACGCCGGAACTCGCCGCCGTGGGGCTCACCTGCGTGCGCGTCCTCTCCCCCGACCTGACCCCGCTCCACGCCGACCACCGGTGGCCGCACCTCGGCGGCCGCACGCCGGACGCGTCCTGGCGCTACCCGGGCCGCTCGGGCCGCTTCCCCAATCCCGCACCACACCCCCTGGGCTGACCATGACGACGCCTTTCGACGATTTCTGGACCGCCAGTGCCCATTCCAGGCTCCACCAACGGCGATTGGCCGAGCGGCTGCGCGACTACCGCCCCCCGGAACCGGCGCCGAACCCGTTCGAACTCCCCTCGAAGCCCCACCGCCTCCCCCTCCCGACCGACCGCCTGCAACGCCTCTTCCGCGCCCGGAGGAGCACCCGCGAATTCAGCGGGAAACCGCTGTCCCGAAAGCAGTTCGGCGCCGTGCTCGCCGCCCTGGCCGACCAGGACGGCCGTTCCTACCCCTCCGCCGGCGGCCTGAACCCGCTGCACTGCTACGCCTTCCTGCGCAACGTGGACCACGAGCTGAACGGCCGGACGGTCCGCTACGACGCCGCCGCGCACGCCGTGCAGGACGTAGGCCAGTCGCCACCGTGGTCCCGCCTGGGCGAAGTGCTCGGCGTGGACACCGAACCCGCGCTGGTCCTGGCACTGGTCCTGGCGGACCAGCCGACGCTGGCCAAGTACGGCCAACGCGGGGGGCGGTTCGGCCTGCTGGAAGCGGGCGCGGCGGCCCAGTCCGTCGGCCTCCGAACGGCCCAGCTGAAGCTGGGCGGCCACCTCCTGGGCGGCGCGGCGGACGCGGAACTGCTGGCCGTCCTGGGTTTGCGGAACCAACCGGTCCGCCTCGCCGCGGTCATCGCCTGCGGCCGGACGTTCACCCGTCGTTGACACCACGTGAGCCGATCGGGGCTGTCGCGAGCGCTTCCCCTCCGGGTAGGAAAAACCCAAGCCCGTGCAACGAGGGGAACACATGAAAACCCTGCGCAACGCTCTCGCCGGCGCGCTCGCCTCGGCCGCCCTGCTGCTCGGCTCCGGCCTCGGCCAGGCGGCGATCGACGCCCCGGCGGTCACCGACGACTACCTGTTCACGAAATCCCTCGCGCAATTCAGCTCGATCAGGTCCCAGGCGCCTTACAGCGACCAACTGGACTGGTCCTCGGACGGCTGCTCCTGGTCGCCGGACAACCCGTTCGGCTTCAAGTTCCTCCCGGCCTGCCACCGCCACGACTTCGGTTACCGGAACTACAAGAGGCAGGGCCGGTTCACCGAGAGCACCCGGCTGACGATCGACAACAAGTTCCGGTCGGACCTGTACGACCAGTGCGCGGGCAACTGGGCGTGCAACCGGACCGCCGACCTGTACTACGCCGCCGTCCGCGAGTTCGGCGCCAGCGCCACCGCGGCGCAGGTCCGGCAACTGGTGAACCGGTGACCTCGCGGCGGGGGGGGCCCCCCCCCCGGCCCCCCCGCGCCGCCCCGATCCTCAGGTCCTCGGGCCTCAGTCCTCGACGTCCGCCGCGCCGCCGCCGCGGATCAGCTCGACCACCGACGCCAGCTCCTCCGGCTTGATCAGGACCTCCCGCGCCTTCGACCCCTCCGACGGCCCGACGACCCCGCGCGTCTCCAGCAGGTCCATCAGCCGCCCGGCCTTGGCGAAGCCCACGCGCAGCTTGCGCTGCAACATCGACGTGGACCCGAACTGCGACGTCACGATCAGCTCGGCCGCCTGGAGCAGCAGTTCGAGGTCGTCGCCGATGTCGGCGTCGATCTCCTTCTTCTCGCCGGCCTTCGCCGCCGTCACGCCGTCGGTGTACTCGGGCTGCGCCTGCTGCTTGGTGAAGTTGACGATCTCGGCGATCTCCTCGTCGCCGACGAACGCGCCCTGGATGCGCACCGGCTTGCCCGCGCCCATCGGCAGGTAGAGCCCGTCGCCCATGCCGATCAGCTTCTCCGCGCCCGGCTGGTCCAGGATCACCCGCGAGTCGGTCAGCGACGACGTGGCGAACGCGAGCCGCGACGGCACGTTGGTCTTGATCAGACCGGTCACCACGTCGACCGAGGGCCGCTGCGTCGCCAGCACCAGGTGGATGCCCGCCGCGCGCGCCTTCTGCGTGATCCGGACGATCGCGTCCTCCACGTCGCGGGGCGCGGTCATCATCAGGTCGGCCAGCTCGTCGACGATCGCCATGATGTACGGGTACGGCCGGTACACCCGCTCGCTGCCCGGCGGCGCGGCGATCTCGCCCGACCGCACCTTCCGGTTGAAGTCGTCGATGTGCCGCACCCGGTTGACCTGCATGTCCTGGTAGCGCTGCTCCATCTCCTCCACCAGCCAGGCCAGCGCCGCCGCGGCCTTCTTCGGCTGGGTGATGATGGGCGTGATCAGGTGCGGGATGCCCTCGTACGGCGTCAGCTCGACCATCTTCGGGTCGATCAGGATCATCCGGACCTCGTCCGGCGTGGCCCGCGCCAGCAGCGACACCAGCATCGAGTTCACGAAGCTCGACTTGCCGGAACCCGTGGAACCGGCCACCAGCAGGTGCGGCATCTTGGTCAGGTTCGCGGTGACGAAGTGGCCCTCGATGTCCTTGCCCAGCCCGATGACCATCGGGTGGTTGTCCTTCACCGTGGACGGCGACCGCAGCACGTCGCCCAGCCGCACCATCTCGCGGTCGCTGTTGGGCACCTCGATGCCGACCGCCGACTTGCCGGGGATCGGCGCGAGCAGCCGCACGTTGTCCGTCGCCACCGCGTAGGCGATGTTCTTGGTCAGCGCGGTGATCTTCTCGACCTTCACGCCGGGACCCAGCTCGACCTCGTACCGGGTGACCGTCGGACCCCGGGTGAACCCGGTGACCTGGGCGTCGATGGAGAACTGCTCCAGCACGCCGGTGATGGCCTCGATCATCTGGTCGTTGGCCTTGCTGCGGGCCTTCGGCGCGTCGCCGTCCTTGAGGATGGTCGGCGGCGGCAGCTTGTAGTCGCCCTCCACCGCGCGGACCATGATCGTCGTGTCCCGCGCGGGGGCCTCGGGCTCGGCCTTCGCCTTGACCTTCGGCACGGCCTTGGGCACGACCGGCGCCGGCGGCGGCTCCTCGTCCAGCGGCAGCTCGGGCTGGTCGTCCGGCTCCGCCACGGCGATGCGCCGGGTCGCCCGGGACCGGCGCGGCTTGGCGGGCTTCTCCTCCTCGACGAACTCCTCGTCCGGCTCCTCGTCGTCGGTGAAGCCCTCGAACGCGGGCTTGTCGGCCCTGCGGTGGTGCAGCAGCCCGGACAGCCGGGCGGGCACCTGCCGGACCGGCACGTGCAGCAGCAGCAGCAACCCGTAGCCGAAGATCAGCACCAGCACCGGCCCCGCCACCCACGGCGTCAGGCCCTGCGCCAGGAAACCGCCCGAGAGGTAGCCGAGCGCGCCGCCCGCGTCACGCCGCGCCACCGGGTCCGCGGGCAGCCCGCCCACGAGGTGGAACATGCCGAGGAACCCGACGCCGACCAGGACGCCGCCGAACACCAGGCGGGGCCGCGACTCCGGGTTGGGGTCGGTGCGCATCAGCGTGATGCCGACGCCCAGCAGCACCACGGGCACGATCACCGCGGGCCCGCCGACCGAGCTGCGCACGGCCACGTCGACCCACTGCCCCACCGGGCCGCCCGCCTGCCACCACACGCCCGCGGCGGTGATCACGGACAGGACGATCAGCAGCAGCCCCAGCCCGTCGCGGCGGTGTTCCTGGTCGATCTCCTTGCTCCGGACCACGGTCCTCACCACCGTCCCGGTGCCGCGGCTGAGCCAGCCCCACAACATGCCGAACGCGCCACCGGGCGGACCGGACCGGCGGACCGGCCGCTTGGCCGCCCTCGAACCGCCCCGGGCGGAACCGGACCTCGACCCCGCCCGTGAACCCGACTTCGCGCCGCCGGACCGCGAACCGGACCGGGAACCCGCCCGCGAACCGCCCGACCCGGACGCCCCCGCACCGGGCTTCGCCCCGGAAGATCTGCTGCGGGTCGTGCCCTTGCGCGAGGTTCCCGATCGGCCGGCCATGGTGTATACGGTAGTCCCTCAGGCCCCATCCGCCCCACCAGTCACGTGAGGCGTGACGTGCGCTGCCCGACTCCCATCGTTGCCCGGAACCCGGTGCGCCGGGGCCCCGACACGCCGTAGCCTTGCCCGCTGTGCCCACACCACAGCTGTGGCGCGTGCTGACCGCCATCGACGAAGCGCTCGTCGGGCTCAGCGGACGACTCGAAGTCACCGGCGACGTCCCGGCGGACCTGAGGGGCCGTCCCCTGCTGCTCGCGTCCAACCACATCGGCAACCTCGACCCGTTCGTGCTCATCGCCGCGTGCCGCCGGATCGGCGTCTCACCGCGCTTCCTGCTCGCGGGCGGGTTGCTCGACGCCCCCGTCCTCGGGCCCCTGCTGAGAGCTTCGGGGCACGTGCGGGTGGACCGCGCCTCGGCGAACGTCGGCGAGGCGTACCACCGCGCGGTCGAGGCGCTCAGGAGCGGCGGCGACCCGATCGCCATGTACCCGGAGGGCAGGATCAGCCTCGACCCGGGGCTGTGGCCGGAACGGGGCAAGACCGGCGCGGCGCGGCTGGCGCTCAGCGGCGGCGTCCCGGTCGTCCCGGTGAGCCAGTGGGGCGCGCACGAGGCCGTCTACTGGGGCAACACGCACGTCAAGAGTTGGGATGACGTCAAGCCATACCTGACCTCCTACGTGCGCGGGCTGCGCCGCCGACCCACCTTCAAGGTCCACTTCGGCAAGCCCGTGGAGCTGTCGGACCTGGCGGACGGCCAACCCGGGCACGCGCGCCGCGCGCACGAGCGGATCATGCGCGCGATCACCGAGGGCTTGGCGCCGCTGCGGATCGACGAGCCGGACCTGCCGAAGTTCCACGACCCGACGCGCCCCACCACCGGCTCCAGCCCCTGGCGCCCGTGAGCGGACCCGGTGGGCTCGGTCGCAGCGGGCTCGGTCGCGGCACGTTCCTCGCCGTCCTGTCCTCGATCGCGTTCGGCACCTCGGGCGTGCTGGCGAAGCCGGTGATGGAGGCCGGTGCCGCGCCCGCCCAGGTCACCAGCGCCCGCATCGCCCTCGCGGCCGTGGTGCTGCTCGTCGGCACCGCCGTGCTGCGCCCCCGCGCCCTGTGGCCGGGTTCAGGGCTGCGCGGGTGGACGCTGCCGCTGGGCTACGGCCTGTTCGCGGTCGTCGGCGCACCGCTGTTGTTCTTCGTGTCCGCGTCGCGCATCCCGGTCGGCATCGCGATGCTCCTCCAGTTCACCGCGCCGGTCCTGGTGGCGCTGTGGGTGCGACTGGTGCGCCGCACGGTGTTGCCGACCGCGGCGTGGTGGGGCACGGCCATCGCGGTCGCCGGGCTGGCCGTGGTCGGCGAGGTGTGGCGGACGCCCCGGTTGGACACCGTCGGCGTGGTGGCCGCGCTCTGCTCGGCCGTGTGCCTGGCGGCGTACTACCTGCTGGGCGAACGCGCGGCGGGCCGGGCCGACCCGTTCGGCGTGACGGCGGTCGGGATGCTCTTCGGCGCGGTGGTCCTGGCCGTGCTCAGCCCGCCGTGGCTGATCCCGGTGACCGCGCCCACGGCCCTGGGTCCGTCGTGGCTCCTGCTGGTGGTGATGGCCCTGTTCTCCACCGTGGTCGCCTACCTGACCGGGATCCTGTCGCTGCGCCACGTGCCGCCGGCGGTGGCGAGCGTGATCGGGCTGTTGGAGGTCGTGGTGTCGGCGGCCCTGGCGTGGTGGCTGCTGGGCGAGGAGCTGACCGCCGTGCAGGTGGCCGGCGCGGTGGTGCTGCTGACCGGCGCGGCCGTGGTGCAGGTGGCGAGCGCGCCGCGCCCTGGCCGCAACCGGCCGGCCCCCGCCCCGGGACCCGACCTCGCACCATGCTCGGTGCCGGTGGGCGGCCCGGCCCACCCCGGCGCCGGGGAGGAGGGATGACCATGCGCAACAGGGGTTGGCTCGCGCGCAACAAGACGTGGCGCAACAAGAGTTGGCGCGACGAGAACCGGTGAGTTGAGGTTCAGCCACTCGTCGGCGCGACGCCGGCGAGTGGCCGGTTCGCCCGCCGCCACGCCACCGCGCACCCCAGGCACAGCACCGCGCCCACCCCGCCGGCCACCGCGACCGCCGTCGCCGGGTCCCACAGCCGCGCCCACAGGCCGCCGACGAGCACGGCCACGCCCTGCGCCGCGACGATCCCCGACGCCGCCACCCCGATCGCCCGCCCCCGCTCGGCCTCGGGCGTCGCCCGCACGAACCCCGCCTGCGCCTGCAGCAGGTACGCCGTCGACGCCGCCCCCGACAGGCCCCACAGCGCGAACACCACCGCCACCCCGGGCCGGAACGCGCACAGCACCAGCGGCAGCCCCGCGCCGACCGCCAGCACCCCCACCAGCCGGGTTCGCCACCCGGCCGGCACGAACCGCACGAACAGCCACGCCCCGAGCACGCTGCCCAGCGGGTCGGCCGCCATCAGCACGCCGACCACCGCCGTGCCCGCGCCCAACTGGTCCGCGTACGGGGCGGCCAGCGCCTCCGGCACGACGTACCAGCCGACCAGCCACGCCAGCAGCACCAGCGCCCGCCGCCGGGGGTCGCGCGCCACCGAGGCGACGACCCGCCACACCGAGCCGCGCTCCTCCCGCCCGCCGCCGACCGCCGGCCGGTCCGCCACCCCGAACCGGATCAGCGCCGCCGACAGCAGGAACGTCACCGCGTCGCCGGCCAGCGCCGGCCCCGGACCCAGCGCGGCGACCAGCACCCCGCCGCCCGCGAACCCGACCAGTTGCGCGGCCTGGCCGGTCACCTGCCTGACCGCCAGGCCCCGTTCGTACAACTCACCGGGCAGCACCTCGGGCAGCACCGCGTTCTGCGCCGCCCCGAACGGCGGCCCCAACAACACGACCAAGATCAACAAAGCGCACAGCGCCCACAGCGGCACCCCCGGCAGCGCCATCACCGCCACCAGACCCGCCCGCGCCAGGTCCAGCCACACCATCACGGACCGCCGCCGGTACCGGTCCGCCAACCACGACAGCAGCACACCGCCTGACAGAGCGGGCAAGAATGTCATCGCGTAAACGACAGCCGACCACACCGCCGACTGCGTCCGCCCGTACACGAGCACCGCCAGCGCGACCCGGGCCAACTGGTCGCCGAGGACCGAGCACAGCTCCGCCAGCCACAGGAACCGGAACTCCCGGACGCGCAACACCCCGACCAGGCCGTTCCGGTTCCCGTGGCTCATCAGCGCAGCATGGCGCTGTCAACTGACAGACGACAGGTTCTGTCAGCTAGCTGCCGGCGTTCGTTCGACCGAACCGAGTCGCCGCCACGCCAGGGCGGTCACCAGCGCGACCGCCGCCCCGGCCACCCAGAACGGCGCGAGCAGCCCGACCCACCGCGCCAGCACACCGCCCAGCAGCGCGCCCAGCGCCGCACCGCCGACCGACGCCAACTGGTAGACGCTGCCGACCCGCCCCAGCAGGTGGTCCGGCGTGATCGTCTGCCGCACGGTCGCCGCGACCGAGCCCCAGACCACGGCGTGCACCCCGAACAGCGCCATCACCGCACCCGCGAGCCACGGGTCGCGGGTGAGGGCCAGCGCCGGGTAGGTCAGGGCCTCGACCACCAGCCCGACGCGCAGCAGCGCCGCGTGCCCGAACCGGCGTTCCAGCCGGCCGTACACCCCCGACCCGGCGATCCCGCCGACCGCGCCCGCCGCGATGAACAGGCCGAACCCGAACCCGGTCAGCCCCAGCCGCTGCTCGGCGTAGAGCACCCAGATCGCGAACGCGCCCACCCCGGTCAGGTTCATCACCAGGATGCACAGCGCCAGCACCCGCAGGGCCGGGTTGCCCAGCAGCCACCGCACGCCCTCGCGCACGTCGGCGACCAACGTCGCGGGTTCCCGCTGCGCGAGGGGCTTGGCCGCGACCCGGGCCACCAGCAGCGCGCCGACCGCGTACACGGCCGCGTGGAACCCGAACGGCAACGCCGCGCCCACCGCGAACACCGCCGCGCCGATCGGCGGCCCGACGAGCTGGTTGCCCACCGTGGCGGTCAGCTGCAGGCGGGCGTTGGCGCGGCCCAGGAGTTCCTTGGGCACGGTGCCGACCAGCAACGCGCCGTAGGCGACGTCGACCAGGGTCTCCCCCGCGCCGAGCAGGAACGACACCGCGTAGATCAGCCACAGGTGCGCGAGGTCGAACAGCACGGCCGCCGCGAGCCCGCCGAGGACGACGGCGCGGATCGAGTTCACCACCACGATCAGCAGGCGGCGGGGCAGGCGGTCCACCAGCGCACCGCTGGTCAGGGCGAACAGCAACCACGGGAGCTGCTGGGCGAACACGGCCCCCGCCACGGCGGCCGGGTCCTTGGACATCGACGCGACCAGCAGTGGACCGGCGGCCAACAGCGCGCCGTCGCCGAGGTTCGTGATCGCGGAGAGCAGCCAGAGGCGGCGGAAGTCATGATGATCTTGAAAGACGGAACGATCTTGAAAAGGACGTGCGGGCATGCGAAAGCTCCTGATGAGTACGGACGCTCGTCGAGACGGTCTGACAGCGCCTCACCAGGAGCCGGAAGGTCTTGGTGTCAGAGAGAAGACCCCTGGGAGGCGAACGCACCAGCCAGGTCTGCGGACATCAGAAGCATCGCCCGTCCTTTCACGTCAGTCAGGTCATGGTCGGGGAGATGGGGTCAGAGCTTGGCGAGGAAGGCCCTCCAGGCAGCGGGGGTGAAGGCCAACTGCGACGTGGTGTTCTTGGAGTCCCTCACGCCCACGGCTTCGGACGCGAACGCCACTTGAACGCAGTCTGAGCCCACATCTCCGCTGCGGCGGCTCTTACGCCACCGCATCGCCTCCTGGCGCACCCTCAGCCTCCCGCAGTCGGTCGTACCGGTCCGCCCACTTGGCGAACACCGACCGCGATTCTTCCTCACTCAACGCCACTCGCGCGAGGTCATTGCAGTTGCCCTGCGAATCCCTGGTGGTTTCGAAGGTGTCCAGGAACAACGACGCCGACCCGGACTCGACGTAGGTGAGCGGGAGGTGGTCGGTGAAGGTCATGAAGGTGAACCCCGTGTTGAGCCCACCCGGGATCATCGCCTTGAAGGGAACGACCCGAACACCGCCCCGGAACAGCAACTGCAACATCTGCTCGTACATCACCTGCGGACCACCGACCACTCGGCGCAACGCGGCTTCGTGGATGAAGAACCGCCCCCTTGGGCTGAACGGCTTGTCGAAGATCTTCTGCCTCGCCATGCGGTCGGCCACCGCCTGCTCGGCGTTGGGCGCGGTCATCAACCCTCGGGCGTAGTCAGGGGTTTGCAGCAGACCCGGTATGTGCAGGATGTGGTAGCACCAGATCGTCCTGGCCATCTGCTCGTGCAGGATGAGCATCCGCAGGCTGTCCGGCATGGCAACGCCGTGCGGCCTGACGTAGTAGCCGCTGCTCGGCTCGTGGGCCAAGGCCATGATGTGGTCGTAGATCTCCGGATCAGCTCGGATGTGGCCGACCAGGCGGGCGATGTCGTCCGTGCTGGTCCCCCTGGTCCCGGTCTCCAATTTGGACAGTTTGCCGGCCGACCATCCCAGTTCCTCCAACAAGGTTGCGGTCTTGAGCTGCGCACCGCGTCGGGCTTGGCGGAGCGCGTCACCGAGTTCGCGGCTGAGCGCGTTGGAAGTCCTCTGTTCCATGCGGGCAAGCTAGGGCGCGTTGACCAGCGGGTTCCACTCAACCCGGCCGATTCCACCCCAAGGGATCACCCCTGTACCAGCGGTACAGATCGGGCGCTGCGCCTGGCGATCAAGGCACCGAACAGGGCGGCCGTGAAGAACATGACGAAGCCGTACGTCACCGAGGGCATGGCCATCTCGGTGTTGCCGAGCAGGGTCGGGCTCATGCCGATGGCGATCGACAGGGTGGCGTTGTGGAGGCCGATCTCGAAGGCCGACGAGACCGACTCCCGCTGCCCGACCCCCAGCAGCCGCGGGGCGGAGTAGCCGATGACCATGCCGAGCAGGTTGAACAGCACCACCACGACGATGATCTCGCCGAGGATGGCGAACACGTCCTCGCCGAGGCCGCTGATGACGCTGACGATCATCATGACCAGCACCACCACCGACAGGACCTTCACCGGGCGCTCCAGGCGCAGCGCGGCGGCGGTGAACCGCGCGCGGAGGAGCATGCCCACGGTGATCGGCACCAGGACCGTGGCGAACAGCTGGACGACCTTGTCGAACTGGAGGCCGATCGAGCTGTCCGAGCCGATGAACCCGGCCACCGACAGGTTGACGATGACGGGGAGGGTGAACATGGCCAACACGGAATTGACAGCTGTCAGCGAGATGTTGAGCGCCAGGTCGCCCTTGAACAGGTGGCTGTAGAGGCTGGCCGTGCTGCCGCCCGGTGACGCGGCGAGCAGCATCATGCCGACCGCCAACTCCGGTCGCAGGCCGAACACGAGCACCAGGGCCAGGCAGATCGCCGGCAGGACGAGCATCTGGCAGACGAGGCAGACCACCATCGCCCGCGGGTACCGCACCACGCGGCGGAAGTCGCCCGGGGTCAGGGTGAGCCCCAGCCCGAGCATGATCACCGCCACGGTGATGGGGAACAGCAGGAGCACCGCACCGTCACTCATGGCCTGCCCGCCTTCCGGATCGGCTCGACGTCCCTACCGACGCCCTCTCGGATGGTCACACCGCGATCGACCCGAACCTTCTCCCCCGTTGCCCGGCACAAGCGCACCCCGCACCGGCAGGCTGGAGCGCACACGCGGAGAAGGGGGCGCCATGGCCGACGAGAAGGAACCGCAGGAGGACCTGACGCTCATCGAGTACATGGAACGGCTCATGCCGCACCACCCGGACCTGCTCGACATCCGGGACCTCATGGCGGCCGGTTACTCGCACGCCCAGATCCACTCGCTCAAGGGCCTGGACGGCGACCGGGCGCTCGCCGACATCCTGGCCGAGGGCCCCGAGGACGAGCCGATGCGCTGGTGACCGTGCCGGTCCACCACCCCCTGGGCGGTGGACCGGCGGGCCCGCACGTCAGATCGTGAAAACCGGGCTCTGCACCTCGGGGAACTCGCTGATCGTGCCGTCCGGCCACTGGACGAACCCGATCGCGGCCGTGAGGTAGCTCGCGCGCACGTAAGGGGAAACGGAAGCGACGGAGTTGACGGTGGTGGTGTTGGTGTCGTAGCGCGTCGTCATGTCCACCAGCGCGTTGTTGCGGGCGAGGCCGACGAAAATCTCCAACTGGGGCATGACGACACCGCCGGTGCAGGTCAGCCAGCCGACGCCCTGCACCCCACCGCCCGTGCCGCCGAACCAGCGGCTCGGGTTGCCCGCCCGCAGGCGGCACGACCAGGGCCCGTTGGTGATGGTGTGCTCGCTGACCAAGGCGGATACCTCGGGGCGCGAGGCCGACAGCGTCACGCCCGACGAGGTGACGACCGACCTCGGCCCGGCGGTCCCGGCCCGCGCGGCCGGGGCGAGCGCCACCACCGCCAGGACCGCCAGCGCGGAGGCGGCCACCTTCGCCAGGAGGGCAGCCGGTCCCCGCTCAAGAATTCTTCCCATGAATTCCCTCAACAATCCGGTCGCAGATCCGGGAAACCGAACGTCTCCCGCCGACAACGGTAGGGAGGGGGTCATTTCCGGGTAAATGCGGCGATCGAGTGCCGCCCGTTCGGCGCGCGACCGGAAGGAAAAGCGCGGATCGCCCGTACGTCACGTCCCGGGCGGCCGTTGCGCGCACGACGCCGCACCACTTCGGACTGGCCGAAATTTTCCAACCGGAGACCAGGAGATCACCGCAGTGGTGAAGCCGCTGGCAGGCATGTGCCCGCGAGAGGGGCGCGGACCACCGGGGCACGTGCGCGCCTGTCCGCAGATCGGGTGCCACCGCGCCCGGCCCGGATCTGCGCACCCCCGAACCGGCCACGGGTCGTGCCGGCCCCCCGCCGGCCGAACAGTTGGCGGGAGGCCGGCACCGCGCTCAGTTCACCGGGATGATCGTCGGCACGATCATGGGCCGCCGCCGGTAGGTCTCGGCCACCCAGCGGCCCACCACCCGCCGCACGGCCTGCGCGATCCGGTGCGGGTCGGTGATCCCCTCCGCCTCGGTCCGCGACAGCTCCATCTCCACCAGCGAGATCGCCTGGTCCAACGCCTTCGGGTCGTCGGAGAACCCGCGCCCGGACAGCGTCGGCGGCGCCACCGCGCGCCCGTTGCTCGTGTCCACCGCCACCGTGATCGCGATGAACCCGCCCTCGCCCAGCACCAGCCGGTCGGACAGGGTCGACTCGCCCACGTCGCCGACCGACAGCCCGTCGACGTACACGTGGCCCACCTCGACCCGGCCGGAGACCGCGGCCTTGCCGTCCACCAGGTCCACCACCACGCCGTCCTCGGCGATGACGACCTGGTCCTCCGCCACGCCCGTGGCCACGGCCAGCGCCGCGTTCGCGCGCAGGTGCCGCCACTCGCCGTGCACCGGCATCACGTTCGACGGGCGCACCGCGTTGTAGAGGAACAGCAGCTCGCCGGCCGGCGAGTGGCCGGACACGTGCACCTTGGCGTTGCCCTGGTGCACGACCGTGGCCCCGAGCCGCGACAGGCCGTTGACCACGCCGAACACCGCGTTCTCGTTGCCCGGGATGAGCGACGAGGCCAGCACGATCGTGTCGCCGGCCTTGATCGAGATCTGCCGGTGCTCGCCGCGCGCCATCCGCGACAGCGCCGACAGCGGCTCGCCCTGCGAGCCCGTGGACACGAACAGCACCTGGTCCTCGGGCAGGTCCATGGCCTCGTTGAGGTCCACGAACAGCCCGTCCGGCACGTGCAGGAAGCCCAGCTCGGCCGCGATGCCCATGTTGCGGACCATGGACCGGCCCACCAGCGCCACCCGCCGCCCGTACTGGCCGGCCACGTCCAGCACCTGCTGCACGCGGTGCACGTGGGAGGCGAAGCACGCCACGATCACCCGCTGGTTGGCCTTGCGGATGACGTTCTCCAGCACCGGGCCGATCTCGCGCTCCGGCGCCACGAACCCGGGCACCTCGGCGTTGGTCGAGTCCACCAGGAACAGGTCCACGCCCTCGTCGCCCAGCCGCGAGAAGCCGGCCAGGTCGGTGAGCCTGCCGTCCAGGGGGAGCTGGTCGAGCTTGATGTCGCCGGTGTGCAGCACCAGCCCGGCGGACGTGCGGATCGCGACCGCCACGGCGTCCGGGATGGAGTGGTTGACCGCGAAGAACTCCAGCTCGTAGGGCCCGAACGCGCGCCGCTCGCCGTCGCTGATCTCGACCAGGCGGGGCGTCTGCCGGTGCTCCTTGCACTTGGCCGCGAGCAGCGCCAGCGTGAAGCGGGAGCCCACCACGGGCACGTCCGGGCGCAGCTTGAGCAGGAACGGGACCGCGCCGATGTGGTCCTCGTGCCCGTGGGTCAGGACCAGCGCGTCGATGTCCTCCAGCCGGTCCTCGATCGCCCGGAAGTCCGGCAGGATCAGGTCCACGCCGGGCTGGTCGTCCTCGGGGAAGAGGACACCGCAGTCCACGACGAGCAGCCGCCCGGAGTGCTCGAACACGGTCATGTTGCGGCCGACCTCGCCGATGCCGCCCAGTGCGACGACGCGCAGACCTCCGTCGGGCAGTGCGGGCGGGGGTGAGCTCGGGTTGATCACGCGTCGACTCCCAATTCGGCCTGGACGGCCTCGATGTCCTCGTCTGAAGCGGGCAACAGGGGCAGCCTGGGGCTACCCACGTCGATACCGCGCAACCGCAGCGCGGCCTTCGCGTAGGTGACGCCGGGCATGCGGTTGAACGGGCGCAGCAGCGCCAGCAGGTCGTGGTGGATCGCGGTGGCGCGCTTGACGTCGCCCGCCTCGAAGGCGTCGAGCAGGTCGCGCAGCCGGTCGGCCGCGAAGTGGCCGATGACGCTGACGAAGCCGACCGCGCCCACCGACAGCCACGGCAGGTTGAGCGGGTCGTCGCCGGAGTAGTAGGCCAGGTCGGTGGCCGCCATGACCTTGCTGCCGGCGAGCAGGTCGCCCTTGGCGTCCTTGACCGCGAGGACGCGCGGGTGCTCGGCGAGCCGGAGCAGGGTGTCCACCTCGATGGGGACGACCGAGCGCGGCGGGATGTCGTAGAGCATCACGGGCAGCTCGACCGCGTCGGCCACGGTGGTGAAGTGCGCGAGCAGGCCGGCCTGCGTCGGCCGCGAGTAGTACGGGGTGACCAGCAGCAGGCCGTGCGCGCCCGCCTCCTGCGCCTGCCGGGACAGGTGGACGCTGTGCGCGGTGTCGTAGGTGCCGGTGCCGGCGACCACGGTGGCGCGGTCGCCGACCGCCTCCACCACCGCGCGGACCAGGTCCGCCTTCTCCGCGTCGCTGGTGGTCGGGCTCTCGCCGGTGGTGCCGTTGACCACGAGGCCGTCGGCGCCCGAGTCGACCAGGTGCTCGGCCAGCTCCCGGGCCTTGTCGAGGTCCACCGCCCCCTGGGCGTCGAACGGGGTGACCATGGCGATGAGCACGCGGCCGAACGGGCGGCCGGGCGAGGCGGTAGGACTTGCGGTCATATGTGGAAATCTACCGCGTTACCTTCGGCAACCTGCGACTACACACCCCGGTCGAGGTCGCGCAGCAGGCGGACGTCCGCCTCCGACCCGTCGTACTCCACGCGCGCGGCGTCGCGGCCGAAGGCGTGCATCAGCAGTTCGGTGACCTGTCCGGTCAGCACCACGGGGTTCGCACCCGGTTTCGCCGTGGTCGACCGCCCGTCCGGGCGACGCAGCACCACACCGACGGGTGACTTCCGGTAGGCGAGCCGGGCCATCCCGGCCAGCCGCCGCCACAGCACGTCGTCACGCACGGGATCGGGTGAACGCGGTTCCCAGTCCGGCCGCGCCCGGCGCACGTCCTCGTGGTGCACGAAGTACTCCACGGCGTTGGCCAGGTCGCCCGCCAGCGACACCGGGGACAGGCGGGACGGGTTGCGGACCAGGTCCACCAGCTCGGGCCACGGCTTGGCCGCGTAGGCGTCCTGGACGCGCTGCGTGTGGCCGGCCAGCGGCTTGAACAGCACGCCGACCGCCGCGTCCGGGCGGCGCTCCCGCAGCACCAGGTGCGCGGCCAGGTCGCGGGTGCGCCACCCCTCGCACAGCGTCGGCGCGTCGGGACCCACGTCCTCGAACAGGTCGGCCAGCAGTCTGCGTTCGTCGTCCGCGACACCCATGCCGCCAAACCTACCTACTCGGCGGTCACCTGACCGGTCAACTCGCTCTTGTCCTTGCTCCACAGCACGCAGCCGATCTCGCGGGTGCCCTCGTCGGAGTCGGCCGGGTCCTCGCGCCACTCCGCCTCGGTGGGCACCACGGCGGCGTAGACGAGCTTGTCCTCCTTGTCCGCCAACGGCACCGCGTCGGACATGAAGTGGAGCGTGCAGAAGCCCTCGGCGTAGTCGCGCATCCAGTCCTGACCGGGGTAGGCGCGCTTGTCCGAGGAGCCGAACGGGCTGCCGGTGGCGAAGAACTCCACCCGGTGGGCCTTCTCGCAGTCCGCGTAGTTGACCGTGGTGCTGGGCTCCAGGAAGTTGTCGCCGCACCGGCCGCTGCTGAGCTTCAACTGGTTCGCCGACATCGAGCCGCCCGGGCCGAAGAAGATCGCCTCGGCCATCGCGGCGGGCGGCTGGTCGGTGAACAGCCAGCGGCCCAGGAACGCGCCCGCGACCAGCAGGGCGACCGACGCCAGCACGCCGCCGGTGATCAGCACCGGCTTGAGCCAGGTCTTCTTCGGCCGGGTGACCTGCGTGTAGTGGGCGGTGGGCGGCGGCGCGCCGAACCCGGTGGGCGGCGTGGGCTGGGCGGCGGCCCGTTCGAGCATGGCGCGGGCCTGGGGGCCGGTGAGCCGGGCGTTCGGGTCGGGCATCAGCAGGCCGGTGATCACCGCGCCGAGCGCGCCGTGCGCCCTGGTCAGGCGCGGCGGCTCGTTCATGATCGCGTGGAGGGTGGAGGCGGTGGACGACCGCTCGTAGGGGCTCACGCCCTCCACCGCGTAGGCCAGGGTGGCGCCCAGCGCCCACAGGTCGGAGGCCGGTGACGCCTCGTGACCGTGGATGCGCTCCGGCGACATGTAGGCGGGCGAGCCGATCAGGCTGCCGCTGGTGGTCAGACGGGGATCGTCAACTGATTGTGCGATTCCGAAATCTGTCAGCTTGACGCGGCCGTTGGCGGTGACCATGAGGTTGCCGGGCTTGACGTCGCGGTGCACGACGCCCGCCTGGTGGGCGGACTCCAGGGCGGACAGCGCCTGCACGGCGATGGACGTCACCCGGTCCGGCGGCATCGGGCCGTGCCTGCCGATGAGCGCGGACAGCGTGGCCGCCTCGACCAGCTCCATCACGATGTAGGTCATGCCGCCCTCGACGACCACGTCGAACACGGTGACCACGGCGGGGTCGTTGAGCCGGCCCGCGGTGCGCGCCTCGCGGAGCACCCGCTCCTCCAGCACCCGGCGCTCCTCGTGCGCGATGCCGTCGGGGAGGTGCAGCTCCTTGATCGCGACCTGGCGGCCGATCACGTTGTCCTGGGCGCGCCACACCACGCCCATGCCGCCGCGCCCCAGCTCGGCGAGCAGGCTGTAGCGGCCCGCGATGACGCGTGGCTGGACGCCCTGTGGACTGTTCACCGCAACTCCTCGCCACCGACCCCGGATCGGGCGGAACGGTAACTCAGACCGCGGGCCGCCCCCGCCGGTTTCACGGTTTCGTGACTTCGTGCCCCGAGTTGCGCAGCGCCTGCACGGCCCGGCCCAGGTCGGCGGCCTTCACCAGCAGGTGGTCGGTGTCGTAGGTGGACAGTGCGAACAAGCTCACACCCGCCGCGGCCAGCTCGCCGGACAGCGCGGCCATGATGCCGGTGAGGGTGAACTCCAGCGGGCCCCGGACGGTGAGCAGGCGCCAGCCGGGCTGGGAGGCGTCGGTCCGCGGCGCGTGCTCGCTCGGGCAGACGACCGACAGCTCGTCGGGCGTGCGGGTGACGCAGACCAGGCCCGGCAGGTCGAGCAGGCCGGCGGGCACGGGCGCGTCGGCCGGCAGCCGGGCGATCGTGTACTCGCCCGGCCGCACGTCGACGACGAGCCGCTTCATCCTTCGGTGACCAGCGGGCTGGAGGCCACCTCGGTGCCGTCGGGCAGGGACGAGATGACGAAGTCCGCGAACGCGTTGGGCGCGGCCTTCTGGAGCTGGCGCAGGCACTCCACGGCGAGGGCGCGGATCTCCACGTCGGCGTGCTCGGTGGCGCGCATGGCGATGAAGTGCCGCCACGCGCGGTAGTTGCCGGTGACCACGATGCGGGTCTCGGTGGCGTTCGGCAGCACGGCGCGGGCGGCCTGGCGGGCCTGCTTGCGGCGCAGCGTGGCGCTCGGGGCGTCCTGGAACTTGGTCTCGAGACCCTTGAGCAGCTCGTTGTAGGCGTCGACGCTCGCCTGCGCGGCCTTCAGGAACAGCTCGTGCAGCTCGGGGTCGTTCGCGATGACGTCCGGCTCGACCATGGCGGCGTCGCGCTCGGGGACGTAGCGCTGGGAGAGCTGGCTGTAGGAGAAGTGGCGGTGCCGGATCAGCTCGTGGGTGAGCGAGCGGGAGATGCCGGTCAGGTAGAAGCTGACCGAGCCGTGCTCCAGGACGGACAGGTGGCCGACCTCGATGATGTGCTTGATGTAGCCCGCGTTGGTGGCCGTGGCCGGGTTGGGCTTGCCCCAGGACTGGTAGCACGCGCGGCCCGCGAACTCGGCGAGCGCCTCGCCGCCCTCGGCGTCGGTGGACCACGGGACGTCCTCCGGGGGGAAGAACTCCGTCTTCGCGATCAACTGCACCTTCGGGGACACGGTCTGAGCCATGCCCGAACCCTAACCGACCTCGGGTTGGACCATCAGGAGCACCCGGGGGCCGGTCCAGGGGCCGGGATGATGTCTCGGTGGCGTCATTCATGACACCACTTTCCTTGACAGGCGTCACTGGTGACGTCATGGTGGTGTCATGGATCTGTCACCGTACATCGCGGCGCTGCGGGAGGACCTCGCGACGGCCGCCTCCGCCGGGGACGACAACACCCGGCGCACGGCGGCCCTGCTGTCCGCCGCGCTGGAGCCGGCCGCCCGGCTGGCCCTCATGAACGCCCTGTCCGACCTGGCCGCCGAGGTCACCGCCGCCCTGGACGGCGCGGTGGTGGACGTGCGGCTCGACGGTCGCGACGTGCAGGTGGTCGTCACCGGGACGCCCGGCGCGCACCACGAGCCGGAACCGGAGCCGCAGGAGGTCCCCCGGCCCACCGCCGGCGAGGCCACGCGCATCACCCTGCGCCTGCTGGACGAGCTGAAGTCCAAGGCGGAGCAGGCGGCGGCGGCGCAGGGCATGTCGTTGAACACGTTCGTGGCCCAGGCCGTGCAGGGGGCGGTCGGCGGTCGGCGCGGGCACCACAAGGGGTGGTCGGGCTCGACGGGCCCTTCGGGCTCGTCCGGTTCTTCGAGGGACAGGCAGAGCGGTTCGGGGTCGCGCGTGCGCGGCTGGGTGCAGGGCTGAGGAGGGGTCGTGGAGGCCGACGTGGTGCGACAGCAGGGCTTCGACGCCGAGGGCGCCGTGGAGATCGACGTGGCGCTGCTCGCCGGCCGGGTGCGGGTGCACCTGGTGGACGAGCCGGGCGTGCACGTGGAGGTGAGGCAGGACGAGTCGCCGGGCGAGCCCTGGGCGGCGGGGCTGTCGAACCTCCTGAGCTGGGTGAACGACCAGTTCGGCGACCGGGCCCAGCCGGTCGGGCCGGGTGAGGCGGTGCGCGACGCGCGCGTGGAGTTCGAGAACGGGCGGCTCACGGTGCGCTCGTCCAAGGCGCTGCCGCTGCGCGCCGTGCCGCTCGGGGTGGTCGTGCGCGCGCCGCACGGGTCGCACGTGACGACCAAGCTGGGTTCGGCGGACGTGACCGTCGTCGGGCCCGCGGGCAGGCTGGAGCTGCGGACCGACAGCGGCGACGTGACCGCGGACCGCGCCGACGCGTCGGTGCGGGTGGACTCGCGGGCGGGCAAGGTGCGGCTGGGCCCGGTGCTGGGCCAACTGCGGGCGAAGACCGGCAGCGGCGACGTCGAGGTGTCGGCGGTCGGCGGCAACACGGTGCTCACCACCGGGACCGGCCACGTGTGGCTGGGCGTGGTGCAGGGGGACGTGCAGGTGCGCACGGGCAGCGGTGACGTGACGGTCGCCGACGCGGCGTCGGGGCGCATCCAGATGGGCACGGGGTCGGGCGACGTGCGCGTGGGCGTCCGGCCGGGGGTGGCGGCGGAGGTCGACCTGGCGTCCACCTCGGGGTCGGCGCGGTCGGAGCTGGAGGTGTCGGACACGCCGCCGGAGCAGGGGCTGGAGCTGTTCATCACGGGGCGGACCGGCACGGGCGCCGCCCTGGTGACCACGGCCACGACGACGGCGGCGGCTTAGGCGCGGGATCGGGCGAGGATCGGGCGCGGATCGGGCTCGGGCGGGAGCCCGCGACGACGGCGGGTGGCTCGCGGGGTCAGGCCGCAGGGGTCAGGCCGCAGGGGTCAGGCCGCAGGGGTCAGGCCGCAGGGGTCAGGCGAGGAACCCGCCGTGGAAGGCCACCACGGGCGCGAAGAGCAGGACCGGGGTGGCGACGGCCATCACCGCGGACCGGCGGCGCCCCCGCCGGACCGCGGTGGCGATCCCCGCCACGAGGACGGCGCCACACCCGACCAGGCCCGTCAGGAACGCCTGCTCCAGGACGGTCCTCCCGGCGATGGTCAGGTCGCCGTCCAGGCTCCAGGACTCCAGCGGCGACCTGCGCCGCGCCGGGACGACGGCCATCGCGAAGAGCACCTGGACCGCGAGCAGACCACCCGTGACCGCCGCCGACCCCCGCCCACGTCGACCGGCGGGCCGCGACGCTAGGTCCCCGCCCAGCGCGAAGGCGTGCCGGAAGCCCAGGACCAGCGTCGGCAGCACGAACACCACCGCGGCGACCAGGTAGAGCGCGGTCATCCGCGGCCGGTCCTCCGGCAGCAGCGTCGGGTGGACGCCCGGCGGGGTCAACCACCCGGCGAGCGCCGTCCAGAGGTGCTCCTGGGCGAGGAGCAGCACCACCGGGGCGGCGATCAGGAGCAGCACCACCGGGATCGCGATCGCGGGGGACGCCCCCGGTCGCGGCGCTCGGGACCGTCGTGGCCGGGGTCGGGCGGTCACGTGGCGGCCCGCAGGCCCGCCACCAGCAGGTCGACCACGGCCTCGAACACCGCGTCCACGCCCGGGTCGGACCAGCTCGCCGCGTGCGCCGGGTCGTGGAAGCGGGCCGTGGCCTCGAAGACCGCCTTGGCCGCCACCTCCGGGTCGCGCGCGGTGAAGGCGCCGGACGCCACGCCGTCCCCGATGATGATGGCCAGGTCGTCGACCATCGAGGCGATGTGGGCGTCGACCACGGCGCTGCTCTCCCCCACCAGCACGGTGAAGGTCGCGAACAGCTCCGGGTCGCCCAGCGCCTTCTTGCGCTTCGCCTCGAACAGCGCCGCCAGCCAGTCGCGCAGGCGGTCGACCGGCGGCGCGTCCGAGGCCGCGATGCCCGACAGGCCCGAGTGCGCGCGGTCGAGCCACCGCTGGGTCACCGCCTCGCGCAGCGCGGCCTTGGTCGGGAAGTGCCGGTAGACGGAGCCGTGGCTCACGCCCAGGGCACGGGCCACGTCCACGACCGTCGCCTTGGCCGGTCCGTAGCGGCGCAGGACGTCCTCCGTGGTGCTGAGGATGGTCTCTGCGGTCAGTGCGTCCGCCACGGTGGTGCTCCTTGCCGATCGCGGGTGGTGTGTTGATTGTCCTTGATCACCTCTCGCTGTCGAGGTGGGCCATCTGGACGGCCGCGTAACGATCGCCCGCGGCGGCGTCGACGGGGACGGCCGACTCGATGGCCGCGAGGTCGTCGTCGGTCAGCGTGACGTCCAGCGCGCCCAGGGCCTCGGTCAGGCGGTCGCGGCGGCGGGCGCCGACCAGCGGCACGATGTCCTCCCCCTGGGCCAAGACCCAGGCGATGGCCAGCTGCGCGACCGTGACGCCCTTGTCGGCGGCGAGCGCGCGCAGGGCCTCGACCAGGGACAGGTTGTGGTCCAGGTTCTCGCCCTGGAAGCGCGGCGAGACCGAGCGGAAGTCGTCGACCTGCCGCGCCGCCGTCCAGTGGCCCGAGATCAGGCCGCGCGACAGCACGCCGTAGGCGGTGATGCCGATGCCCAGCTCGCGGGCGGTGGGCAGGATCTCCCGCTCGATGCCCCGCGTGATCAGGGCGTACTCGATCTGGAGGTCCGAGATCGGGTGCACGGCGTGGGCGCGGCGCAGGGTCTCCGCGCCCACCTCGGACAGGCCGATGTGGCGGACGCGGCCCTTCTCGACCTCCTCGGCGATGGCCCCGACGGTCTCCTCGATCGGGACCGCCGGGTCGAGGCGGGCCGGGCGGTAGACGTCGACGTGGTCGGTGCCGAGGCGGCGCAGCGTGTACGCCAGGTAGTTGCGCACCGCCTCGGGCCGGGCGTCGTTGCCGTGCCAGCCGCCGTCCGCGTCGCGGAGTGCGCCGAACTTGACGCTGATCAGCACGTCGTCCCGGTTGCGGTCGCGCAGGGCCTCCCGGATCAGCAGCTCGTTGTGCCCCATGCCGTAGAAGTCGCCGGTGTCGAGCAGGTTCACGCCGGCGTCGATCGCGGCGTGGATGGTGGCGACGCTCTCGGCCTCGTCCGCCGGGCCGTACAGGTCGGACATGCCCATGCACCCCAGGCCCAGCGCGGAGACGGCGGGACCGGACGTGCCCAGGCGGCGTTGGGTGATAGCAGTCATGGAACTACTATCACCCGTCAGATGACAGATTTCAATATCTGTCACTCGATCGGTGTCAGCGCGCCACCGCCGCCAGCGTCGGGGCCAGGTCGCCGCGCGGCGCGACGTCCACCCGGTCCAGCTCCAACCAGTCCGCCATCGCCCGCAGCTCACCGGCCAGCTCCACGGCCACGCGGGCGACGTCCACCGCCGGCTCCGCGTACGCGGCCTGCACCCGCAGCACCCCCGCCGCCCGGTCGGCCTTCAGGTCAACCCGCGCCACCAGCCGACCGTCCAGCAGGAACGGGAACACGTAATAGCCGTGCACCCGCTTGGCCGCCGGCACGTAGATCTCGATCCGGTAGAAGAAGTCGAAGATCCGCTCGGTGCGGGCGCGCTCCCAGATCAGCGGGTCGAACGGGCACAGCAGCGCCCGCCCCACGACCTGCCTCGGCACTCGCGCCGCCACGTGCCGGTACGCGGGCGCCTGCCACCCCCGCACCGCCACCGGCTCCAGCACGCCCGCCTCCACCAGCTCCAGCACGGCCTGCCTGCTGCGCTCGGGCGCGAGCCGGTAGTAGTCGCGCAGGTCCGGCTCGGTCGCCACGCCCAGCGCCGTCGCCGCGCGGGCCACCAGCTCGCGCGCGCCCTCCTCCGGCGACACCCGCCGCGCCAGCACCTCGGGCGGCAGCACGCGCTCGGTCAGGTCGTACAGCCGCTCGAAGCCGCGCCGCGTCCCCGTGGTCAGCACGCCCTCGCCGAACAGGTACTCGCAGACCTTCTTGACCTCCGACCAGTTCCAGCCCCACTGGTCCTTGCGCCGGGGCCCGCCGCCCGCCAGCGCCTTCTCGATCGCACCCGCCCCGACCGGCCCCAGCTCCTTGACCACGGCGAGGATGTCCTCGACCAGCCGGGGCGACGCCGCGGCGAGGGCGGTGTTCGCCTTCCACCACCCCTGGCGCTTGGCCCCGGACCGGAACAGCGGCCAGTCCTCCACCGGCACCAGGCTCGCCTCGTGCGCCCAGTACTCCACCAGCATCCGCGGCCGGCGGGCGCTGTGCGACCAGGCGGCCTCGTCCACCAGCGCGGGCGAGTACGAGCCGAGCCTGCTGAACAGCGGCATGTAGTGCGCGCGCACGGCCACGTTGACCGAGTCGAGCTGCAACAACCGCACGCGTGACAGCACCTTCGCCAGGTGCCGCCGGGCGGGCTCACCGGCCGGTCGTGGATCGGCGAAACCCTGCGCGCCCAAAGCGATCCGGCGGGCGACGTCTGCGCTCATCGTCTGCACGACTGGATGTTCCCACCCGGGTACGACATCCTGATCACGCCCGCCGCGCCCCGGGCCACGGCCGCCACGCACGCCACGCTCGGGTCACGCCCGTCACACCCGTCACACCCGCCGCGCTCGGGTCACACCCGGTCACGCCCGCCGGGATCGCTCGCGCAGGAGTCCCCGCCGGGTGGGCCCCCCGTTCTCAGGATGCCGGCGGGGTACGACAACCCGTTCCGCCCGCACCACCAGCACCACCGCCAGCACCACCAGCGCCCCGCCGACCACCTGGAGCACCCCGACCCGCTCTCCGGCCAGCCACACGCCCAGCACCACCGCGATCACCGGGTTCACGTACGCGTAAGTCGCCACCGTCGACACCGGCAACTGCCCCAGCACGTACACGTACGAGCTGAACGCCATCAGCGACCCGAACACCACCAGGTACCCCCACGCCGCCCACGACGACGCCGTCACCTCCGCGACCGACACCCGCTCCCCCGCCAGCAGCCCGGCCACCGACAGCGCCGCGCCACCCGCCAGCATCTCCACCGCCGACAGCGCGAACGGGTTCGCCGGCACCGCCAGCCGACCGCTCAGGAACGACCCCAGCGCCCACCCGAACGCCGCCAGCAGCACCACCCACGGCCCCCACCACGACGACTCGCCCACGTCGTCCAGCAGCAGCACCGCCAACCCCGCCAGCCCGACCAGCACGCCCGCGTACGTCACCGCCGGCGGCCGCTCCCCCGCGAACCTCCGCATCAGCACCACGTACAGCGGCACGGACGCCACCAGCAGCGCCGCCAGGCCCGACGCCACCGACTGCTCGGCCAGCACCACCAGCCCGTTGCCCCACGCGGGCAGCAGCAGCCCCAGCAGCACGCCCGAGCCGAACTGCCGCCGCGTCATCCGCAGGCCGCCGCGCCAGGCCACCAGCAGCGCCAGCACCCCTCCCGCGAGGAGGAACCTCAGCCCGGCCGACAACAGCGGCGGCATCGACTCGATGGTGAACTTGATGGCCACGTAGGTGGAACCCCACACCACGTACACGACGCCCAACGCTGCCCAACGCACGACCGCGACGTTGTCACGTGAGGCCACCCCGGGGCACGCGGGTTTCGGCCGGCGCGCTGCGGCATCCGGGCGACATCCGGGTGATGTCCCCGGTCCCCGGAAACCCGCCGGCCGCGCCCCGCGTCCACAGTCCCGACACGAGGGGGTTCGTGATGTCGGTGCGGGACGGCGCGGCAGCCGCCGGGAAGAGCGCGAAGTGGACCAGGCAGGTGGGGCTCGGGTTCGTGGCGTTCCCCTACCTGGTGGCGTTCGCGCTGCTGGTAGGGGCCTGGGTGCACCCGGTGGCGTCGGGGGGCATCACGACGGTGGGGATCATGGCGCTGCCCGTGGTCGCCGTCGCCTGGTACGTCGTGGTGGTGAAGCACCCCGACCAGCCGGGGCGCTGGGCCACGCCCCTGGTGTGCTGCGCCGTGGCGGGCCTGCTCCCCCTGGGGGCCCTGATCGCCTGGTGGGGCCACCTGCTGGACGTGGAGGTGACCGCGAGGGGCTGGGTGGCGATCTGCGGCGCGGTGGTCGTCGGGGCGTTCGTGGTCCCGGTGCTCGCGCTGAGGGTCCTCGGGCGGCTGGTGGAGGCCGGCCAGGCGGGGCTGACCGCGTCGGACCTGGTGGGGTCGGACCTGGAGGCGGTGTTCCCCTTCCGGGGGTCCGCCACGACGTCCCTGCTCGTCGGCGAGCAGGGGATCACCGTGTACCGGGCGTTCCAGGAGAGGACGCAGGTCCTGCGGGAGTGGCCCCTGCACTGCCTGGACGGCGCCCGGCGGGTCGACGTGCCGTCGCGGGTCAGGAGCGGCGGGCGCGACGGCGGGGCCTGGTCCGTCAAGCCGGGGCCCGCGGTCCGGGTCCTGGTCGCGGGCGAGGAGTGGCTGGTGCCCACCAGGCGCGCCGACTTCGCCGCGGAGCTGCTGGACGCCCTCGTCCGCCGGCGGCGGGAGGCCGGTGAGCACCCCGGGTGGACCCCCTAGGGTGACCGCATGGCCGATGCCTCCGTGCGCACCGCGACCCCCGACGACGTCGCGGAGATCGCCCGCCTCCACCGCGACACCTGGCGGACCGCCTACCGGGACCTGCTGCCGGAGGACGTCCTGACCGGCCTCGACGTCGCCGAGACCGCGCCCGCGTGGGCAGAGGCGGTGTCGAACGGGCAGGTGCTCGTGGCCGAGGAGGGCCGCTGGCTCGTCGGGTTCTGCGTGGCCGGCCCGGCGCCCGCCGGGGAGGTGGCCCGCGCGGACGGCTCGCTGCCCGACGACGCGGCGGCAACGGCCCTGCTCAGCGTGCTCGTGGAACCCCGCTGGGGACGGCGCGGGCACGGCGGCAGGCTGCTCGCCACGGCGGCCGGGAGGTTGCGGGAGGCGGGCGCGACCAGGGGCATCGCCTGGGTGCCCGAGGCGGACCGCAGCTCGACCGGCTTCTACGACAAGGCGGGGTGGTCGCCGGACGGCACGGTGCGCACGCTGGACGCCGGTGGGCGACCATTGCGCGAAATCAGGGTTTCCGGGGGGTTGACCCTACTCCTGGAGCCCTGATCCGTTGGTAGCCTCGGGTGGGTGCTGGGGTGGTTGTGCCTGACGTTCTGCGTGGCGTTCGGCTCCTCGGTGCTGCCACTGGTCAGCATCGAGTTATTCGTGATCGGGCTGGTGACGCAGCAGCCGCACCTCTCGTGGTGGTGGATCGCGCTCGCCGTGGCCGTGGGCCAGGTGCTGGGGAAGCTGCTCTACTTCTTCGCCGCCCGGGGCTCGCTGCGCCTGCCCGCGTTCCTCAAGCGCGCGGACCGGCCCCGACGGCCGCTGTCGCCGTGGCGGCAGCGGTGGCGGGTGCGGATGGAGTGGGTGCGGGAGCGCTGCCACCGGCACCCGCACTGGATGTTCGGCACGCACGCGGTCAGCTCGGTGGTCGGCGTGCCGCCGTTCATGTTCACCACCGTGCTGGCGGGGCTCGCCGGCATGTCGTCCTGGCTGTTCGTCTCCACCGGCATGGTCGGCCGGTTCGCCCGGTTCAGCGTGCTGGCCGCGTCGCCCGCCGCGGTCGCGGGGTGGTGGGTGCACTGACCCCCGCGGGCGCGCCGACCCCGCCGACCTCACCGGGCGCGCCGGCCCCGTCGGGCTCGCGCCGGTGGCGCACCAGGCGCTGCTGGGGCACGGTCAGGCCGTAGTGGCCGTACAGCTCGGCCTGCTCGTCCAGTGAGAGTTCGGGTCCGTCGACCCTGGGCGCGTCGTCCACCTCGCGCCGCTCGACCGGCACCACCAGCCGGTGCTCCCGGACCTGGGCGCCGCGGATGGGCACGAGGGTCGTGCCGCCCGCGCCGCGCACGGCGGCCCACTGCGGCCGACCGTCCGCCAGCCACAGCTCGGCGACGGGACCGATGGGTCGCCCGTGCCGGTCCAGGACGTCGCAGTCGTAAAGGCGGTTCACAGCTGATCGATCCATGACCTCGCACTTACCCGGTTCGTGGCGCATCTCACGCAGAACCACACGTTCGTGTAACGGGTGGAGCGGGACTCAGGCGAAGGTCAGGGCCGCGCTCAGCGCGGTGAGGACCACCAGGAGGGCAACGGTCAGCCTCAGGTTCAGACAGGTCTTGGCCACGCCTCTACGATACGGAGAGTCACCATCGAATCAAAGGCAAGATGACGTTAAATCCGAATGAATCGCATCTCACCCGGGTGGCTCACACCGGATTCTTCGGCACCTGGAATAGCTCGATGGCCTTCCGCATGGTCTCCCTGGCCCGACCGCGGTCCCCGGCCAGGTCGTAGGCCTGCGCCAGCAGGAACCACGCCCGCCAGTCCTCCGGCCGCTCCTCCACCTCGACCCGCCGCCGCTCGAACCACTCGTCCGCGGCCCCCCGCTCGACCCGCCCGGACGGGCGGCGCGGCAGCCCGGAGGTGTCGGGCAGGCCGCCCTCCTCCGCGAGCTGCCGCGCCATCCGCTCCGTGGTGAAGCCGAACCGCAGGTTCGACCACAGGATCCACGCCCCGATCAGCGGCAGCACCAGCACGCCGACGCCGAGCCCGATCCCGACCGGGTCGCCGGTGCCCAGCAGCAGCACCGCCCGGCCGCCGAGCAGCACGAAGTACACCGCCAGCGCGGCGGCGATCAGGAACGCGGCGGTCCTGGGCCTCACCGGGGGCTCACAGGTCCATGTACTTGTCGAGCCCGACCGACAGGCCCGGGTGGTTCGCGACCGACCGCACGCCCAGCAGCACGCCCGGCATGAACGACGTGCGGTCCAGCGAGTCGTGCCGCAGCGTCAGCGTCTCGCCCTCCGTGCCGAACACGACCTCCTGGTGCGCGATCAGCCCGGCCAGCCGCAGCGAGTGCACCCGCACGTCGCCCACCACCGCGCCGCGCGCGCCGGGCGCCTCCTGCTCCGTCGCGTCCGGCATCGGGCCGAGCCCCGCACCCCGGCGGGCCTCCGTGATCAGCCTGGCCGTGTGCGCGGCCGTGCCCGACGGCGCGTCCAGCTTGCGCGGGTGGTGCAGCTCGATGACCTCGACCGAGTCGTAGTACCGCGCGGCCAGCTCGGCGAACCGCATGGACAGCACCGCGCCGATGGCGAAGTTCGGCGCGACCAGCACGCCCAGCCCCGGCTTGCCCGCCAGCCACCCGGCGACCTCGTCCAGCCGCCCCGCGTCGAACCCGGAGGTGCCCACGACCGCGTGGACGTCGTGGTCCACGCAGAACCGGAGGTTGCCCATCACCACGTCGGGGTTGGTGAAGTCGACCACGACCCGGGCGCCCGCGTCGGTCAGGCCCGACAGCGGGTCGCCGGCGTCGATCGCCGCGACGACCTCCAGGTCCGGCGCGGCCTCGACCGCCCGGACCACCTCCGCGCCCATCCGGCCGCGCGCGCCGATGACGCCGACGCGCAGGGGCTCCCCCGGGGACGTGCTCGCGCGGTCGGGCGAAGGCTGAGTAGTCAAGAGATCACCTCGTGCACCTGGGGCGGAAGATCGTCGGCGTGAGCGTAAGGGCCGACCACGGCGGCGGCGACGGGGCGTCGCAGCAACTCCCGCGCCAGCGCCGCCACGTCCGCCGCGGTGACCGCGTCGATGCGGGCCAGGGTCTGCTCCACCGACAGGTGGTCGCCGTAGTTCAGCTCGCCCTTGCCGATGCGCGACATGCGCGAGCTGGTGTCCTCCAGGCCAAGCACGAGCCCGCCGCGCAACTGGCCCTTGCCCCGGGCCACCTCCGCGTCCGACAGCCCGTCGCGGGCCACCCCGGTCAGCACCTCGCGCACCACGCCCGCCACGTCGCCCAGCCGGTCCGGCTGGCAGCCCGCGTACACCGACAGCGTCCCCGCGTCCGCGTACAGGCCCACCGACGAGTACACCTGGTAGGCCAGGCCCCGCCGCTCCCTGACCTCCTGGAACAGCCGCGAGCTCATCCCGCCGCCCAGCGCCGCGTTGAGCACGTTCAGCGCGAACCGGCGCTCGTCGTGCCGGTCCAGCGCCCGCACGCCCAGCATCAGGTGCGCCTGCTCGGTGTCGTCGCCGTGCAGCACCAGCCGGCGCGACGACGGGATGCGGGCCCGGCCGGCGCGCGGCGCGACGGGCGTGCCCACCCGGTCCAGCCGGTCGCCGAGCCGCTTGCGCACCAGCCGCAGCACCTGCGCGTGGTCGACGTTGCCCGCCACCGCGAGCACCATCCGCGGCAGCGCGTAGCGCCGCTTGTAGAAGTTGAACAGCGCGTCGCGCTCCATCGCCCCGATCGACTGCTCGGTGCCCAGCACCGGGCGGCCCAGCGCGTGCTCGCCCAGCAGGGCGTCGAGGAACGCGTCGTGCAGCAGGTCCTCGGGGTCGTCGTCGCGCATGGCGATCTCCTCGAGCACCACGCCGCGCTCGGTCTCGAAGTCGCGCGGCTCGCACAGCGCCTCGAACACCACGTCGCACACCAGGTCCACGGCCAGCGGCAGGTCCTCGTCGAGGACGTGCGCGTAGTAGCAGGTGTGCTCCTTGGCGGTGAACGCGTTCAGCTCGCCGCCCACCGCGTCGATCTCCTCCGCGATGGCCGCCGCCGTGCGGTTCGCGGTGCCCTTGAACAGCAGGTGCTCCAGGTAGTGGGCGGCGCCCGCGACCTCGGCGCGCTCGTCGCGCGACCCGACCTGCACCCACAGGCCCACCGACGCCGACCGCACGCCCGGCACGCGCTCGGTGATCACCCGCAGCCCGGACGGCAGCAGGGTGCGGCGCACCGCCACACCGCCGTCGCCGCGCTCCAGGCTCACCGTCGTGCCCGGCTTCTGGAGGTGCCCGGGACGCCTCCCAAGCGGACGGCCGCCCGGGGGGGCGGCCCCCGCC